>JBGSLY010000191.1:0-3981 GCA_041740435.1 Parasphingorhabdus sp. | reverse complement strand
TTGAAGAGGAAGTGGTTTATGAAACCGTAGCGGCGAAAAAGACTTGGAAGCCCGCCAAGAAATGGGCACCCAAACCGAAGCCGCGCTGTTCCTGCAAATAGGGCAAGCGCTGCTCACATGAAAAAGGCCGCCGGAGATGTTCCAGCGGCCTTTTTATTTGTTCAAATAAGACGAGGGGTCAAATCCGGACCAACCTTCGGGTCCCAGCCGTTCGATCGGCCGAAATCGGATCTTATATTCCATGTTCCGCGATCCATCGACCCAATAGCCCAGATAGACGTAGGGCAACCCGATGCGCCGCGCGCGCAAGATATGGTCCATTATGATGTAATTGCCCAAGCCCGCCCGGTCGGGATGTTCAGCATCGTAGAAGCTGTAAATCATCGACAGACCATCGCCTTGCTGATCGGTCAAACAGGCACCGACCAATTGGCCTTGGCTGCCGTCGCTGGTCGGTTCGCGATATTCGTAAACATGGGTACGAACCGGCGATTGCTCGACCATGTCCGCAAAGTCCATTTCGTCCATTTCCGCCATACCGCCGCCCGGATGGCGCTTGGCGAGGTAGCGCTGAAGCAATTGATATTGTTCGCCCGTTGCCCAAGGCTGACAAATCTCGACCTTCAAATCGCGATTGCGCCGCAAAATCCTTTTCTGCGAGTCGCTTGGCGAAAATTGGTCAGATTTGACGCGAACAGAAACACATGCCTTGCAGTCCAAACAGCTGGGGCGATAGGCGACATTCTGGCTACGGCGGAAACCGATCCGGCCCAACGCATCGTTCAATTCATCGGGCTGGGCACCATTGAGATCGGTGAAAACCTTACGTTCGCTTTTTCCGGCCAGATAAGGGCATGGGCCGGGGCTGGTTACAAAAAACCGGGGAAAGCGGACGGGTGCACTCACGAATCCAGAACCTCATGGTATCGACAGGGAAACTGTCTTCACTATGCCGCTTGGGGATTGTAATGAAAAGCCCGTTTACCAACAAAAAACGGCGCGAAAATCGCCCCGTTTTGTATCTGCTTTTGAAGTGCCTCAGGGGCTGGTTGGGCTATCGTCATCCGACAGGATGATGATGCCGCCAATAACGGCCGCTGCGGCCACAACGGCAATCAGAATGCCGTTTTCGCCTTCAACATTGTTCTTTTTCTTCACAACTTCGGCAACGCGTGGTGCCGAAGAATTTTGTGCGTTTGCCACGATTGGCGTCGCCATCAATGCGACTGAAGCCAGTGCTGCTGCTATTTTTTTCATTGGATCAAAACCTCCGGATTGGTCATTATAAGAGCGGGACTTTTTGCCCCGTTGCGCCCTCCTGTAATGCTATTATTGGCCGGACCTTTGTTGTCATTAGCCTAAGCATTTTCTCGATACCGCCCTCCGACCAAAATTGCAACACTGGCATCCGACTAAGGGACAGATGGTTCTGGAACAGCGACCAAGCGTTAGCCTTTTGAAATTTTGGCAAAATTGTACAAATTCAGCGGGCAATTTCTGGCTGTACATAGGCCCGAGAACCCCCGACCCAGGTCTGCTGCACCCGAATCGACCGCATCTCGTATGGCCCGGCCAGCAAGGGATCGGTGTCCAGTAGGATGAAATCTGCGTATTTGCCCGGCTCCAGCGATCCGATTCGGTCCTCGGCCATCCCGGCGAAAGCGGCTCCGATTGTATAGGCGCGTATCGCCTCTTCCCGGCCGATTTTCTCTTGTGGCTGCCAACCGCCAAAGGGTTCGCCCATGGCATCGGACCGGCTGATCGCGGCGGCCAATCCGGCAAAGGGATCAACGCGTTCAACCGGGACATCGGTCCCAAAAGCAAGCACACCCCCTGCATCAACAATTGTCCGCCATGCATAGGCCCCGCGAAGCCGGTCGGGACCCAGCCGTGCCTCTGCCATTGCCCGGTCGGATGTTTGATGTACCGGCTGCATAGAGGCGATACTGCCGGTGGCGATAATGCGCGGAATATCAGTGGGATCAAGAATTTGCGCATGCTCGATTCGCCAGCGCCGATCCCCCTGATAACTGGTCCGCATTTCTTCGATTCCGGACAACAGCTCTTCATTGGCGGCATCGCCAATCGCGTGGACGGCCAGTTGAAAGCCATCCATCGCCGCCCGGCTCATTTTGTTGCGCAGCTGCGCGCTATTTAGCAGAGGCAGGCCGCTGCTTGCCGGAGCGTCTTGATACGGCCGCTTAAGCCAAGCCCCGCGCGAACCCAGCGCGCCATCAAGATAGAGTTTTACCCCAACCATCCGCAGCTTGCTGTCATATAGCCATGGCGTTGGTTCTGGGCCGGCAATCGCCGTCATTTCCTCAATCTCGGCAGCATAGGAAATGAAGCGCATTCTCAGCTGCCCTTTGTCACCCGCGCGGCGAAGTGACTGCCAGTCTGCCATGGTCGTGCCCATGTCGGTCATGGTCGTGACGCCGCCGGCGAGAAAAATCTCCTGCGCCTTGGCCAGTGCCAAATCGCGTTCGACCGCTCGCGGTTCGGGCACCACTTGCGCGATCAAGCTAGTGGCATTGTCGACAAACACTCCGGTCGGTTGCCGGTCTTGTTTTTCGATATACCCGCCGGGCGGCGAAACAGTGGCGGCGGTAATCCCCGCGGCCGCCATCGCGGCGGAATTGGCCCATCCCGCGTGACCATCAACCCGCTCCAGCCAAACCGGGCGGTCGGCAACCGCGCGGTCGAGTTCGGCTGCGGTCGGAAAGCGCCCAAGACCCCAAAGCTCCTGATTCCAGCCCCGCCCAATGATCCAGGGCCGGGAAGGATGGCGCGCAGCATAGTCGCGCACCAATTGCAACGCTTCCTCCAGCGACCGGGTGGCGGACAAATCGAGCGTGAGCGCGCCAAAGCCGGTGCCCATCACATGGCCATGCGCATCAACAAAGCCGGGCATCAAGGTCATGCCCTTCGCATCATAATAATATTGCGGGTTTTTGGGCCGCTTGTCCTTGCGATCCAGCAATTGCTTCACCCGGCCATCATCGGCGATTACCAGCCCGGAAAACCGCTGGATGCTGCCGTCTTTGGAAAAGGTCATGCCATTGACATTGTCGATCAGCGTTTCGGCCTGCACCGCCACCGACAGCAGCAGGGTAGCCGCAACCGCGAACAGCCGCCGGATCATTTGCGGCCCTTTGGCAGGCGGGTTACCAGTGCGCTGGTGTCGAGCCGGCCGCCGCCCTTGGCCTGCACATCGGCGTAAAACTGGTCCACCATCGCCGCGACCGGCACCGAGGCCCCGTTGGCACGCGCTTCCTCGATCATCAGCCCCAGATCCTTGCGCATCCAGTCAATCGCGAAGCCAAAGTCGAAGCTGTCCTGCGCCATGGTTGACCAACGATTGTCCATTTGCCAGCTTTGCGCCGCACCGCCTGAAATGGCCTCAAAGACCTTGGCGAGGTCAAGATTGCTCGCTTGGGCGAAGCGCAAAGATTCCGATAATCCCTGAAGTATCCCTGCTATCGCAATCTGATTACACATTTTTGTGTTCTGTCCAGCACCTGGCCCTCCGACATGGACGATGCGCCCGGCATAGCATTGCATGATGTCGCGGGCCCGCTCAAATGCGGCCTCGGTCCCGCCGCACATGATCGAAAGCACTCCGTTTTCGGCTCCTGCTTGCCCTCCGGAGACCGGTGCATCGACACAATGAATCTTGCGCGACTTGGCCTCGACCGACAATTGCCGAGCAATTCGCGCCGACACTGTGGTATGATCAATGAACAGCGTATCCTTGGCCATCGCGGCAAAGGCCCCGCTGCGGCCCATCGTTACATCGGCTAGGTCATCGTCATTGCCGACGCAGGTCATGACAACCTCGACATTCGCCGCCAACTCCGCCGGGGTGGAAGCGATTTGACCGCCATGCGCCGTCTGCCAATCGAGCGCCTTTTGCCGCGACCGATTGTAGACAGTCAATTCATGTCCATGTGCCACCAAATGCCGCGCCATGGGTCCGCCCAT
>JBGSLY010000190.1:0-1864 GCA_041740435.1 Parasphingorhabdus sp. | reverse complement strand
GGACTAAGCGCGTTCCACCCAACCTAAACCAACCCCAGTTTCGACAGTTCTTTGAGCATCTTCGCCGATACTTGCCCTGTATCCACTTCGCCATCACCCAAATCCGGCGGGGCGTCGGTGGCTTCCAGATAGCGCCAGCCTTGGTGCGCGCGGCGGGGCATTGGGGTGACGGGGATCAGGCGGGGTTCGAGGCGGATCCATTGCCGTCCTTCGCCGTTTTCCTGAAAGCCCAGAATCGGGCTGCGGCCGACAAGTAACCCGGAATGAATCCAGTAGAGCGAGCCGCCCGCCATCTCGGCATGGCGCTTGGGCAGATAACGGGTGGTCAGCCGTGCCTCGCTTTCATGCGCCTCCAGCCACGTGCGCAGCGTCGTCGGGCTTTCGCTGCGAAAGGCGATCTTGGTCATGTGCAGCGGCATAGTTTTTACAAATCCCAACATTTTATTCCGTTCGCATCGAGCCCAGTCGAGATGCCGCAGCCCTAACTGTGTCTCGACTTCGCTCGACACGAACGGACATCGTTATAGACTCACCATCCCGCTGGCGACCGCAAGGCCAAGGAACACCAAAAAGCCCATGGTGTCGGTAATCATGGTCACGAACACGGAGGAAGCGAGCGCCGGGTCCTGATCGAGCTTTTCCAGCGTCACTGGCACCAGAATGCCCGCGAGGCCTGCGATGACGATATTGACCACCATCGCCCCGGCAATCACCGCGCCCAGCAGCGGGTTGCCGAAGATCAGCGCGGTGCCGATCCCGGCGATAATCGCCACCGTCCCACCGTTGAGCAGCGCAACCAGCAGCTCCTTGCGGATAATCCGCTGGGTGTTGGACTCGGTCAGCTGATTGGTGGACAGCGCGCGGACCGCGACCGCCATCGCCTGCGTCCCCGCATTGCCGCCCAAAGAAGCGACAATCGGCATCAGCACCGCCAGCGCGACCATCTGTTCAATCGCGCCGCCGAAAAAGGCGATCACCGAACTGGCGACCAGCGCGGTGCCCATGTTGATCATCAGCCAGCGCACGCGGCTGACATAGCTGTCGCGCACCGGCTCGTTGATGTCGCCTTCGCCCGCCCCAGACAGACGCAAGATATCCTCACCCGCTTCTTCTTGGACGATGTGCAGAATGTCATCGACGGTAATTTGCCCGACCAGCCGCCCGGTATCATCGACCACGGCGGCGGAAATCAGACCGTATTTCTGGAAGCGCAGCGCGACCTCTTCCTGATCCATATCGGCGGGGATCAGGGTCTGGTCCTGCTTCATGATGTCGCAAACGCGAATGTCGCGGCGGCTGCGCAAAATCCAGCTGAGCATACAGGTACCCAAAGGCCGGTGTGCGGGATCGACAACAAACACTTCCCAAAATTGGGTGGTCAGTTCCTGCTGGTCGCGCAGATAGTCGATCAACTGTCCGACGGTTAGATGTTCGGGCACCGCTATCAGGTCGCGCTGCATCAACCGGCCCGCTGATTCCTCGGGGTAAGAGAGCGCGTTTTCAATCGCCGCCCGGTCTTCGGGATCGAGCTGGGCCAGAACCGCCTGCTGCTCGTCCTCCTCCAGTTCCTCGATGATGGCGACTGCGTCGTCGGTTTCCATCTGTTCGGTAATGTCGGCGATCTGTCCGGGATTGAGCGCGTCGATCAAGTCATCGCGCACCCATTCGTTCATCTCCGCCAACACATCGGCAGACACCAACTCGCCCAAGGCTGCGGCAAGCGGCGCGCGGTCCGCGCTCTCCACGAGCTCAAACAAGTCGGCGATATCGGCGACGTGCAGCGGTCGGACCAAGTCTGCGGCGGTGGCGGCATCACCATCGTCGACCGCGTCGATCACCGAACGCACAAAGGCCTGAGTCAGGC
>JBGSLY010000189.1:0-2427 GCA_041740435.1 Parasphingorhabdus sp. | reverse complement strand
ATCCAGAGCAAAGCCAAGCGACTCTGGATTGGTTGACCTACGGTCGACTGCGGCTCGCTGCGCTCGCAATGACGGCACTGCAAAACAAAAAAAGGGCGACAGTTTCCTGCCGCCCCTTTCTTGCGTGGGTTACCCCAAATTATTTCGTAACAATCGGATTCCCGTTGTTCGGGTCGACCGCCGCCTTGTTAAAGCCGCCATAGGTCTCGTTACCCAAAAATCCGAACTTGGTCACGCCGCTGCCTTTGATGATCGCGAGCACGCGGTCGGCGGTCAGGTACCGGCTGACCGGATCGGGCTGCAATTGCAATTCCGGCTCCGGTTGCATGGTCAGGGTTTCGGCCAGCAGCTGCTCCAGATCGGCGTAACGTACCGTGGTACCGTTCCAAGTCAGCTGATTATCGCGGGTGATATAGATCAGGTTGCGAACGGGATCGACCGGCGGCGGAGGGGTGTCCGTCTGGTCGTCCACGGGCAGGTCGATTTTTACCGCGTGTGTCTGCACAGGGATGGTGATGATGAACATGATGAGGAGAACCAGCATAACGTCGATCAACGGCGTCGTGTTCATTTCCATCATCGGCGATCCATCGTCTTTACCGCCACTCATTGCCATAGTCTAAACTCCTTGATGTGCTGTACGGATCACTGATCGATGGTGATCGGCGTTGAGATAAAGCCAACTTTGGCAAATCCGGCGCGCTGCATATTGTAAATCGCACCACCAATGCACCGGTAGGGGGTGTTGATGTCCCCGCGAATGTGCACCTCGGGCATATCCTCTGCCTTCACCTTACCCGCCGCAATCGCTTCCGGGCCGCCCAAAGCATCAATTTCACGCTTCAGATGCTTGACCGCACGCTCAACCAACTCATTTGAATCTACCGGCGTGGTGTTCCAGTAAATGCGGCAATTGCCGCCCGGCGTGGCACCAGCATAGCCGGGCATACCAGGGTCAAGGTTATTGGTGTCGGTCGTGGTAATCGCCAACAGGACGTTTTCGCGCTTGGTTGTGGTCGGTTCAAACTGCAACACGGGAACGGTCAACTTCACGGTCTGCAACACAACCGGAACGGCGATCAGAAAGATGATCAGCAGCACCAGCATGACGTCCACCAGAGGTGTCGTATTGATGTCCGACATGGGCCGCTCTTCGGCGCCGCCTCCTACACTCATAGCCATAGGGCTTTATCCTCTCAACAAATCATCATGCGGAAAACCCGCAACGGTCATGCCGGGACACCCAAAGCGCCCGGCATGATATTCCATTACTTTTTCGCGGCAGCCGCAGCGGGAGCAGCCGCAGTCGTAGCCGGCTTCACCGCGCCGTTGGAAGCCATATAGCCCAGAACGCTGGTCGAAAACGCGCTCAGTTCTTCGGCGATCCGCTTGTTACGGCTCTGCAACCAGTTATAGGCAAGCACCGCAGGAACCGCCACGGCCAGACCCAGGGCGGTCATGATCAGCGCTTCACCAACCGGGCCGGCAACCGCGTCGATCGATGCCTGACCGGCAAGACCAATTTTGATCAGCGCGCGGTAGATACCGATAACCGTACCGAACAGACCGATAAACGGTGCGGTCGCACCGACGGTCGCGAGGAACGGCAGGCCGGTGGCGAGCTTCGAGTTGATCTGCGCTTCCGAACGGGCCAGCGAACCGTGCAGCCAGTCATGGGCTTCCATCGGGTCAGTCAGTTTGGAATGGCTTTCTTCAGCCGCGATACCATCGTCAACGATCTGGCGGTACGCACTGTTCTTATCCAACTTCGCCGCGCCTTCTTTCAGGCTGTTTGCACGCCAGAAGGTCGCCTGAACATCGCGCGCCTGCTTCAGCACCTTATTCTGCTCAAACAGTTTCGAGAACATGATATAGAACGAAAAAATCGACATCGTGACCAGAATGATGAACGTTGCCCAAGCAATGGCACCGCCCTGCTCCAGCGCTTCCATCAAACCAAAGGCGTTCTGCCGGGGAGCCTCTTCGGCGGCGGCTGCAAGAATTTCAATCAACATGGTAACATTCCCCTCGGATAAATAATGTAAAACTTAAAACCTAAAACGTGTGCTTGGGTAGGGACAGACGGACCGCCCCCAACTCCATCTTATTTCGGTATCTGCCAACGGACACGGCTAGTCCATGAACCTGATGTTGGCTGACCATTGCCGTCCAGCGCGGGTTTAAAGCGGGCCCGACGTTGGATGTTCGAACAGGTCGCCTCATCCAGATCCGGATGGCCGCTAGACCCCGTTACCCGGCAGCTCGTGACCCGACCGTCCGGCCCCACTTGGACCGAGAAACTGGTCGTGCCTTCACGCTCTTCACGCAAAGCCCGCGAAGGATAGTCGTTCGCATTCGCCCAGCTACCCGGATTTCCACGCGGAATCGGGTTCGGCTGCTGCGCCTTTGGTGGAGGCGGCGGCGGCG
>JBGSLY010000188.1:0-2990 GCA_041740435.1 Parasphingorhabdus sp. | reverse complement strand
ATCATGACCACCAACGCGGGCGCCAGTGATATGGCGAGCGAGGGCATCGGCTTTGGCAATGTCAGCAAGGAAGACGCGGGCGACGAGGCGGTCAAGCGGCTGTTCACCCCCGAATTCCGCAACCGGCTCGACGCGATAGTCCCCTTCGCCTATCTGCCGCCCGAAGTCGTGGCGCGGGTGGTGGAGAAATTCATCCTGCAACTGGAGGTCCAGCTCGCGGACCAGAATGTCGACATCACACTCGACGAGGAAAGCAAGGCCTGGCTGACGGCGCGCGGATACGACCGGCTGTACGGTGCGCGTCCGATGGGCCGGTTGATGCAGGAAAAGATCAAGCAGCCGCTGGCCGAAGAACTCTTGTTCGGCAAGCTGGTCCACGGCGGCGAGGTCAATGTGCGGATGAAGGACGGCGAACTCAATTTCGAAATCACGCCAGCCCCACCCAAAAGCAAGACGAAAGCCAAGAAACCCAAATTGCCGGGGGCTAAAAAACTGGCTAATTAGGGTATGTAATAGAAAACGGAAAACTGGTCTCCGAATTCCATTGCCGGGCGGTGCCGCGAAAGCGGTGCCGCCCTTTTTTTACCCCCATAACCACATCGCCCCTGCGCCCGCTGCCGCTGCCACCACTGCCGTCAGCACGATCCGGCCCCAGCCGTGCGATGCCCGCTTGCCCCCGCCCAATATCAAATCGATCTCCGGCACTGGCGGTTGTGGCGGCGCACCGCCTTTTTTGGGAAGCTGTTCGTCCAGCCGCCGGACGATGTCGGGCAGCAGCATCAAGGTGGAGAAATCCGAATTGATCCGGTCGGCTATCGCTGCCTCTGGCCCCAGTTCACCGCGGATCCATTCTTTGACATAGGGACCGGACACGTCCCACATGTTGATCTGCGGCCAAAGGTCGGTCGCAATCCCCTCCACCATCACCATGGTTTTTTGTAAGAGCAGCAGGTGCGGCTGCGTTTCCATATCGAAATCGCGGGTGATCGCGAACAGGCCCTCCAGCATATCGCCGATGCTCAGCTCGCTGACCGGCCGCCCGCGCATCGGTTCGCCGACCGCGCGCAGGGCGTTGGCGAAATCCTCCATATTGTGATGGTCGGGCACATATTGCGCCTCGAAATGAATCTCCGCCACCCGCCGGTAATTGCCGGTGGTCAGGCCATAGAGGATTTCCGCGAGCCAGAAGCGCGCCTTTTTGTTGATCCGGCCCATGATGCCGAAATCGATCGCCACAATGGTCCCGTCGCCCTGCACGAACAGGTTCCCCTGATGCATATCGGCGTGAAAATAGCCCGCCTCTATCGCCTGCTTCAGGAAAACGTGCACCAGCCGCCGGGCCAGATCGGGAAGGTCATGGCCCGCCGCAATCAGCGCGTCTTTGTCGCTGATCTTGATCCCGTCGATCCAGTCGATGGTCAGCACCCGGCCCGATGTTCGGTCCCAATCGATGCCCGGCACGCGAAAGCCCTCGACCCCAGCCATTTGTTCGGCCAATTCCGATGCCGCCGCCGCCTCGCGCCGCAAATCCAATTCGCGCATGGTCCAGCGTTTGAAATTGGCGATCACCAGTTCGGGACGCAGCCTTTTGGCTTCCCCGCCCAGCGCCGCCAGATGCGCGGCGGCCCATTCATAGGTTTCGATATCCTGACCAAAGCGGCGGATGATGCCGGGGCGCAGCACCTTGACCGCGACATCGCGCCCGTCCAGCGTCACTGCGCGGTGGACCTGGGCAATCGACGCTGCACCGACCGGATCGGGATTGATCGAACGATACAGTTCGGCAATCGGACGGCCAAGGCTCGCCTCAATCTCTTCGGCAATCGCCGAAAACGCCACCGGCGGCAATCGGTCCTGCAAGCTGATCAGATCGTGCGCGGCGCTGGCCCCGACAATATCGGGCCGCGTCGCCAGCGTCTGGCCCAGCTTGATCGCAGCCGGGCCCAGCGCTTGCAAGGCCTCGGCATATTGCGGCGTCTTAGGCTGAAAAGTGCCGAGCTGCGCGATCCTGAGCAAGCGGCGCACCGGCGGCGGGGTGGATTTATGCGCCGCGATATCGCGCAGTGCGCCGTGACGCGCCAACGTCCGGCCCCATTTGAGCAGGCGGAAAATATGGGTGCGGGCGGCGGTCATCGGCGGGGCGCTAAACCTTCCACCCGCTGTGGATCGCAACCAGCCCGCCCATCATCGGATCGACTCGCGTTTGGCTAAACCCGGCGCGTTCGATCATCGTGCGGAACTCTTCCATCGGCGGAAAACGGGCGATCGATTCGGCCAGGTAGCGATAGCTTGCCTCATCCCCGGCTATCAATTGGCCCAATTTGGGCAAAATCCGGTGCGAGTAGACATCATAGACCTTGTCGAAACCCGGCCATAGGGTGCGGGAAAATTCCATGCAGTAAAAGCGTCCGCCATAGCGCAGCACCCGGTGCGCCTCGGCCAGCGCGCGGTCGATCTGGGTGACGTTGCGGATGCCAAAGACAATAGTATAGGCGTCGAAATGCTGGTCAGGGAAGGCTAGCTGTTCCGCATCCTGACGGCTCCAGACCAGCCTGCTTTCGCCGCGCTCAATCGCCCGCTTCAGCCCTTCGTCGAGCATATCCTGATTGATATCGGCAACGGTGATATTCGCGCCGGAATCCACCATGCGAAAGGCAATGTCGCCGGTGCCGCCCGCCATGTCGAGAATATCTTCACCCGCCTGCGCTCGTACCAATCGGGTAAAGCGGTCCTTCCAGAGCCGGTGGGTGCCCGCGCTCATCGCATCGTTCATCACGTCATATTTGGCCGCGACGCTGGAAAACACCGCACCGACACGGGCCTGCTTTTCGGTCTCGTCAATTTCTTCGTATCCAAAGGATACGGTTTTGCTCTCAGCCATCGGGGGAATGCTCTTGGTTGCGAAGGATAGGGATAGTCCCTAAACCAGCGACGTGGCGACTGCAATCATCTTGGTCAGGCATCGGGCGTGGGCGGCGCGGTGACGGCGC
>JBGSLY010000187.1:0-6406 GCA_041740435.1 Parasphingorhabdus sp. | reverse complement strand
TCCGAATCTGGCCAAATGCCGCCTTGACCCGGCCGCCGAAAAAAGGCAGCAGATGTTTAATCAAGCTGTTAAAACCTATAAGGAGAAACCCGATGTTCAGCCATATCATGGTCGGCGCCGATGATGTTGCCAAGGCCAAGGAATTTTACGACGCGGTGCTCGGCGCGTTGGGGTATAAGCCGGGGATTATCGACGACAAGGGCCGGTGTTTCTATCTCGAAGCCAGCGGCATTTTTTCAATCAGCAAACCGATTAACGGCGAACCGGCCAGCGGCGGCAATGGCGCGACGGTGGGCTTTGCGGTGTCGGGTCCGGAACAGGCCGATGCTTGGCATGCGGCCGGTGTTGCGCATGGCGGCACCTCTATCGAAGACCCGCCGGGGGTCCGCGACAATGCCGCGGGCAAAATGTATCTCGCCTATCTGCGCGATCCATGGGGCAACAAGCTGTGCGCCCTGCACCGCATGGGTTGAGCGAAACGACTTCTAGGGAGCAGAACCGATGAATCTGGAATTTAGCGCCGAGGAACAGGCGTTCCGCGAAGAAGTGCGCGCTTTTATTGCCGAAAACTATCCCGCCGATTTGGTCGGCATGGATGAGGAAGGGACCTATGATCCAGAAAAAATGGTCGCATGGCACAAAATCCTCGGCAAAAAAGGCTGGTCGGTGCCTGCCTGGCCGGTGCAATATGGCGGCACCGGCTGGACCCCGACGCAGCGTTACATCTGGTCAGAGGAAAACGCCCGCGCCGAGACCATCATGCCGCTGGCGTTTGGTGTGTCGATGGTCGGGCCGGTCATCTATACCTTCGGCAGCGAAGAGCAAAAGGCCCGCCACTTGCCGGGCATCCGCAGCGGTGAAGTGTGGTGGTGTCAGGGCTATTCCGAGCCTGGCTCCGGCTCCGATCTCGCCTCGCTGAAAACCACGGCGGTGCGCGACGGTGACCATTATGTCATCAATGGGCAGAAAACCTGGACCACGCTGGCGCAATTTGCCGATTGGGGCTTTTTCCTGTGCCGCACCGATCCCGATGCCCCGCGCCAGCAACAGGGGATTAGCTTTATCTTGGTCGATATGAAATCGCCGGGGATCGAGGTGCGCCCGATCAAGCTGATCGACGGCGCGTTTGAGGTCAACGAGGTTTGGCTTACCGACGTTCGGGTTCCGGTGGAAAACCGGGTAGGAGAGGAAAACAAAGGCTGGACCTACGCCAAATTCCTGCTCGCGCACGAACGCTCTGGCATTGCCGGGGTCGCACGGTCGAAGCGGGCGGTGGAAAAGCTGAAGGCCATTGCGGGAGCGGAAATGGTTGATGATGCATGCTTGCTCGACAATTATGATTTTGCGCGGAAAGTCAGCCAGCTGGAGATTGACCTCACCGCGTTGGAAATCACCGAATTGCGGACGCTGGCTGGTGAAGCAGCGGGCAAAGGTCCGGGGCCGGAAAGCTCGATCCTAAAGATCAAGGGGACCGAGATCCAGCAGCGGCTGACCGAGCTCACGCTGGAGGCGGTCGGGCCCTATGGCGCGCCCGATTATCGCAATATGCCAAGCAGTTCGGCCAATGATTTTGCCATTGGCCCCGACTATGCGCAACGCGCAGCACCCGCCTATTTCAACACCCGCAAGACCTCGATCTATGGCGGATCGAACGAGATTCAACGCGGCATCATCAGCAAGATGATCCTCGGACTCTAACCGTCCGAACAGGAGAGACATTCATGGATTTCGCTTTTACTGAGGAACAGGATATGTTCCGCGACGCGCTGGCACGGTTGCTGCGCGAACAATATACTTTCGATACCCGCCGCGCGGTGACGGGCAGCGAGAGTGGCTGGCGTCCGGAGTTTTGGGCACAGCTGGGCGAGATGGGGATGCTCGCCGCCCCGTTTAGCGAAGAGGACGGCGGCTTTGGCGGCGGCGCGGTCGAAACGATGATCATCATGGAAGAACTGGGCAAGGCCATTGCGGTCGAGCCATTCCTGCCCAGCATCGTCTGCGGCGGCGGCTTCCTGAAGCATGGCGGAAGTGCAGACCAAAAGGCGGAATATTTGCCGGGAGTGGTTTCGGGCGAACGCGTGCTGGCCTTTGCGCATGGCGAACCCGGCGGTCGCTATGATCTGGGCCATGTGACCACTTCAGCAAAAGCCGATGGCAGCGGGTTCGTTCTCAATGGGCACAAGGCAGTCGTAATCGGCGCGCCATGGGCGAGCGATCTGATCGTGACCGCCCGCACCGCCGGAGGACCCCGCGACGCAGCCGGTATTTCGGTGTTTATCGTTGCCAAGGATACGCCCGGCATCACCACCCGCGACTATGCCACCGTTGACGGACGGCGCGCGTCGGATGTGTATTTTGAAAATGTTGCGATTGGCGGCGATGCCTTGATCGGGGAATTGGACAATGGCCTGCCTTTGATCGAGCACATCGCCGATGAAGCCGTGGCCGCGCTGTGTGCAGAGGCCTGCGGGGCGATGGAGGTCACCCGGCTCACCACGCTCGACTACGCCAAGCAGCGCAAGCAATTTGGCAAGGCCATCGGCGAGTTTCAGGTGTTGCAACACCGGATGGCCGATATGTTCATCGAGACGCAGCAGGCGATTTCGATGGCCTATCTCGCTACCATCAAACTGGGTGATCCAGCGGCGGAGCGGCAAAAAGCGGTGTCGGCGGCCAAGGTGCGGATCGGACAGGCGGCGACCTTTGTCGGCCAAGCGGCGATCCAGATCCACGGCGGCATGGGCATGACCGACGAATTGGCAGTCGGCAGTTATTTCAAACGATTGTCGATCCTGACGCAGGAATTTGGTGATATTGACCATCATATGCGGCGGCATATCCGCCTCAACCGGGGCTAGTCGATTCGGGCGCATACAGGGGAATTGGCGGCTTTGAAAGACCGGCTGAAAACATGGTGGCGGGGCCGGGGAAACCAGACTCTACCGGGGGTGATCGCGATCCTGCTGCTCGCCTTTATCCAGACCGTCGAGGTGCCGGTGCTGACCCAGGCGGTCAACCGGTTCGGTCTGACGATATTTGACAGCTACCAACGGCTAAGCCCGCGTCCGTATCAGCCAGCCGGGGTGCGGGTGGTTGATATCGACGATGAAACCATCCGCCGGTTCGGGCAATGGCCATGGCCGCGCACCGATATGGCGCGGCTTACCTTGGCTTTGGGAGAGGCAGGCGCGGCAGCGATCGCCTATGACATTGTATTCTCCGAAATCGACCGGACCTCGCCCAAACAACTGGCCGCGCGGTTTGCCAAAACTGATCCGGCGGTGGCATCGGTTCTGGGCACGCTGCCCGACAATGACGAACAGTTCGGAACGGTGATCGGCGCAACTCCGACTGTCACCGGTTACTTCCTGACTGGCGGGCCGACCGCGCATCAGGCGATGCCCAAGGCTGGTATTGCCATTTCCGGCTCGTTACCGACCGCGCTGCCCGTGTTTACCAATTCGGTGCCCAACCTGCCCGGCATTGACGCCCCGGCGGCAGGCAGCGGATTTTTGAGCATCCGCGCCGATGCGGACTCGGTCATCCGCCGCGCGCCCTTGATTGCGCGGCAGGGGGACATGATCCTACCTTCGCTGTCGCTCGACGCCTTGCGCGTCGCGATGCAGGCGGGATCGGTGGTGGTCAAAACGACCGACGGCAGCGGCGAAATGGGCGCTCCCGGCGATGTGGTCGCGCTCAACATTGCCGATATCGAGGTTCCGACCAGCGGCGCGGGCGAGCTTTGGATGCATTATACCGGCGATGTCCCCGAACGCTCCGTTCCGGCATGGAAAATCCTGTCGGGCGAACTGCCGCCAGAGGAAATGGAGCGGTTATTTGGCGGGCACATCATCTTCATCGGCACCGGGGCGATTGGCCTGCGCGACCTGCGCTCGACCCCGATGGCCGTTGCCGTGCCCGGCGTCATGGTCCATGCCGAGGCGGCGGAGCAGATGATCCTGAAGCATTTTCTTTATCGTCCCGATTGGGCGATAGGGTTGGAACGCGCCATTCTGCTGGTACTCGGGTTGCTGCTGGTGCTGTCATTGCCGCGACTGGGTGCGACAAGAGGCGCGGTGCTGGGCCTGACCGCCGTCATCGCCACCGTCGGGGCCAGCTTTTACGCATTTTCCCAGCATAAATATCTGCTCGACCCCAGCTGGCCGATACTGGCGGTGGTGGTTGGCTATGTGCTCGTTACCGTGCTGACCTATTACCGCGAAGAAAAGCAGCGCGCCTATATCCACAACGCCTTTGACCGCTATCTCGACCCCGAACTTGTCAAGCGGATTGCCGCCGACCCGCGCCAGCTCAACTTGGGTGGCGAGGAGCGCGAAATGAGCGTCCTGTTTTGCGATGTGCGCAGTTTTTCGCGCATTTCGGAAAATATGGCGCCCAACCAGATTATCGAATTTCTGATCGCCTTCCTCACGCCGATGACCGACCTGTTGCTGGCCCGGAAGGCGACCATCGACAAATATATCGGCGATGCCATTCTGGCGTTCTGGAATGCGCCGCTCAATGATCCAGAGCATCATCAAAACGCAGCCCGTGCGGCGCTAGAAATGACCGCGCGCCTGCGTGAACTCAACCGTGAGTTGCGCGATCAGGACACCGTGCCTTGGCCCGATGAGGTCAAAATCGGCATCGGCATAAATTCCGGCCCGTGCTGCGTTGGTAATATGGGATCGCAGCAGCGCCTGTCCTATTCGCTGATCGGTGACACCGTCAATCTGGCCTCCCGCATCGAAGGGATGACCAAATATTACGGCGTCGAGATTGCGATTGGCAGTGAACTTCGAGAGAAATTGGTCGGTTTTGCTACGCTCGACCTCGACCGGGTCCGAGTGGTGGGCCGTGAAACGCCGGAACAGATCAGTGTGCTGCTGGGCGATGACGCTATGGCGCAGCAGACCGCCTTTCAGGACCTGCAACAGCATCACGACCAGATGATCGCCGCCTATCTGGCACAGGATTGGGATAGCGCAGAAGCCAAACTCGCATGGCTGACCAATGTGGCACCCGCTTTCGGCCTCGAAAAACTCTATAGCCTCTATCGTGATCGGGTGTCGATGTTCCGTGCTGCCCCGCCGCGAGAGGATTGGGACGGCGTCTTTACCGCCACCGAAAAATAATTTTCACAACCTTCAGAATTTATTGACAACTCTTTACAAGAGCGGCCATTAACCATGTTACAGGGTCAAACAGCGCATCAATATTCGGGGTATTCATGATAAAAAAATTCGGCCTGTTGGCCTTTTTTCTCAGTTCCAGTCTGACCCCGCCCGTTTTGGCGCAGTCCGCCGATACCGGCGGGATGTCCGACGCCGAAGTGGCCGAGATTTCGGCGCTGATCGACAGCTCCACCGATGCGTTTTCCGCGCTGACCACTATGCGGGCGCAGGTTACCGAGGGCGATGTCTCGGGCGGTGCAACGACGCTGGAGCGCGCGCTGATCGCCGACCCTGAAAATGCTGCCATCCGGACCCAATATGTCGCGCTGCTATGCCTTCTCGATGACCGTCAGGCGGCGGATTATGAACTTGGCAAACTGGCCGGCGCGGCGATTGCCGACAGCGACTGGGCCGATCTGGAAAACGCCTGCGGAGTGACCCAGCGTCCCATGGCAATGACGGGAGGACAGTGATATGAACCGTCTATTGCTTCGCGCGGCAGGCGTGTTGAGCTCGCTTTCCCTTCTGACCGCTCCGGTCACGGTTTCCAGCCAGACGGTTGGTGTCAACGCGGCGATCCGCAACAACGTCAAGGTCAAGGCCGACAGCACGGCGGTCGAAACCAATGCGTTCGTCAAACAGAAAGTGGCGCTGAAAAACGAAGTGCGCACGGCGATCAACAGCACGCTTCAGGTCCTGCTGCTCGACCGGTCGAGCCTGACCGTTGGCCCGAATGCGCGCTTTACCGTCGACAAATTTGTTTATGATCCCAACAAAAAAGCTAGCGCCGTCGGGGCCAGCTTTGCCAAGGGCACGTTCCGGTTTCTATCGGGCAAATCAACGCGGGCCAACCCGGGGCAGACTTCTTTGCGCACGCCCATCTCCTCCATCGGCATTCGCGGGACGATGGTCGAGGGATCGGTGGGACAGGACGCGCTGGAAATCATGCAGCAGCAACCCGGCTTTACATGGCCGGAGCGGGTCGATCCGCTGACCGCAACGCTGGTGGTGCTGCGCGGTCCCGGACGCAACGCTCGCAATGGTGAAAAGCCGGGCCTGATCGATGTGACCGCCAATGGCCAGACGGTGACGGTGTACACACCGGGACAAGCGGTGTTTATCCCGGCCCCCGGCGCTGCGCCGATTGGACCGTTCCAGCTCTCCGTCGGCGCGTACAGCATGTTTGACGTGGTCCTGCGCACGACACCGACCAGCTTTCTGGCCGGGCCGGG
>JBGSLY010000186.1:0-6303 GCA_041740435.1 Parasphingorhabdus sp. | reverse complement strand
TATCTTCCAGATTGGCGGTAATCCGGCCCTGACCGATGCCTTCGGCCACACTGCTGCCCTCGGCCTTCAGTTCGCCATGCGCGTAATAATTGTACAGTGCCGCGCCAAAGGGATCGGTCAGTGCAATGCGGATTTCAGGGTCTTTTTCTTTAAGACCCATGCCAACCCCGGCAATCGTTCCGCCAGTACCGGCGGCGCAGGTGAAGCCGTGGACCAGCCCGTCCATCTGCTCCCAGATTTCCGCCGCTGTTGTCTCTATATGCGCACGGCGATTGGCGATATTGTCGAACTGGTTGGCCCAGATTGCGCCTTCGGTTTCCTCCGCAATCCGGCGCGAGGTATGCACGAAATGCCCGGGGTTGGCATAGGGCGCGGCAGGGACCAGCACCAATTCCGCGCCCAGTGCGCGCAGCGTGTCCATTTTTTCCGGCGACTGAGTTTCGGGCATAACGATGATGGTGCGATAACCCAGCGCATTCGCGACCAGTGCCAGTCCGATTCCGGTATTGCCCGCCGTGCCCTCGACAATCGTTCCGCCGGGTTTCAGCACGCCGCGCTGCTCGGCATCGCGCACGATATAGAGCGCGGCGCGGTCCTTGACCGAAGCACCGGGATTGGTGAATTCGCACTTGCCAAAAATATCACAGCCGGTCTCGGCGCTCGGCCCCTTTAATCGAACCAAAGGGGTATTGCCGATTAACGCCAGTGTGTCAGATGCATATGTCATAGCGCTTGTTTAGGCCCGGTCGCCGATTGCGGCAAGATCAGAGAAGATTTTGCCCCGGAAAGATATCCTTGGCTGGTTCAGCAAAGAGCAACTAGGCTGATTCTATTGTGCCGCTGATGCACATCCAAAAGGAAAACCCCATGCGCAAATTTATCATTCCCGCCCTTGCCGCGACTTTGGTCCTGCTTTCCGCCTGTAACACCGTGAAGGGCGTTGGCCGCGACATTGAATCGGTCGGCACGGCTGGAGAGCGGGTCATCAACGAATAGCGTTTACGCGGTTTCCGATTTCTTCTTCCGCCGCTCGCCAAAGGCAATGATCTGCACCGACACTTCGTATAGCAGAACCAAGGGAATGCCGAGCATCAGCTGAGATATCACATCGGGCGGGGTCAGGATGGCCGCGACCGCAAAAATCACCACAATCATATAGCGGCGCAAGGACTTCATCTGGTCGAGCGTCACAATCCCCGCGCGGTTGAGCAGGATCATCAGCACCGGCAGCTGGAAACATATGCCAAAGGCCAGAATGAACTGCATCACCAAAGAAAGATAATCCCCGGCGGCGGGCAGCGCTTCGAACTCCAACCCGCCGGTCGTCCCCTGAAAATTTAGGAAAAAGGTGAAGGCCAGCGGCATGACCAGATAATAGGCGAGCGCCGCTCCGGCGAAGAACAGCACCGGCGTCGCAACAATGAACGGTAGAAACGCCTTTTTCTCATTGGCATAGAGACCGGGCGCGACAAAGGCCCAAATCTGGTTGGCGATTACCGGAAAGGCGACGAAAAACGCCGCAAACATCGCAACCTTCATCTCGACAAAAAACGCCTCGTAGAGCTTGGTGTAGATCAGCTTGCCTTCTCCGGCACCGAAGGAGTCGGTCAGTGGTGCGACCAGAAAGCCGAAAATATATTCGGCATAATAAAAACTGACCAGAAACGCGGCAAAAAACGCCAATATCGACCAGATCAGCCGCTTGCGCAACTCGATCAGATGCTCGATCAGCGGGGCCTTGGTCTCGTCGAGGCCGGTGCGTGTCTGGTCATTCATGGCCGCGCTCCGGCTTGGGCGTTAGAGGCAGCGATGTTTGCTCTGGTGCAACTGCATCGGAATTTTCAACCGGCGGGGCATTGAGAGGCTGCATCTGCGTATCGGTGGCCGGATGCTCCGCCATGATCCGGGCATTTTCCTGTGCCCATTTCTTCTCCATTTCCTGCAATTCCGCCTCGCGTACCATGGCGTCAAATCCGCTGCGGAAATTCCCGGCGACGCTGCGCATCTTGGACACCCAGCGCCCAGCCGTGGCCAGCGCACGCGGCAGGTCCTTGGGGCCAATCACGATCACCGCGATAATGGCGACCAGCATCAGTTCCGAAAAGGAGAGTTCAAACATGACCCTTCCAGCTAACCAGAAACGCTCTAGGCGTTACGGTCAGGCGTTTTGGCGGCGTCAATCACCGTGTCGGCGGGCTTGCTGTCCAGCTTGGCCGCACTGTTTTCATCGGCTAGCCCCTGTTTGAAGCTCTTGATACCCTTGCCAACATCGCCCATCATTTCCGAAATCCGTCCGCGCCCGAACAGGATCAGCACCAAAGCGGCGACAATCAGAATTTGCCAGATACTCGGCTGCATAGTCGTTCTCCTTCACTTGTGGAGTGCTGTTTAGACCGCTTCGCGCCTGCTTTCCAGCATTTCGTCCGCGACGTCATCGTCCACATGGGCCTGATCGTGCGCATCTACAAGGTCCGTCATCGCTTCCATCGCCAAATCGACCGGGTCCAATAGGCCTGTGGCGCGCAAATCGTCGATGCCGGGCAGGTCTTTGCGCGACTGCAGGCCGAAATGGGTCAGGAAGTCAGGCGTTGTGGCATAGATGAGCGGTCGGCCTGGCACTTCGCGGCGCCCGGCGGGGCGAATCCAGCCGGTTTCCATCAGCACGTCGAGCGTTCCTTTGGCCACCTGCACCCCGCGAATCGCTTCGATTTCGGCGCGGCTGACCGGTTCGTGATAGGCAATGATCGCTAAGGTCTCCATCGCCGCCCGGCTGAGCTTCCGCATCTCGGTCTGTTCTTTGCGCAGGACGTGCGACAGGTCGGATGCGGTCTGGAAATGCCAGCGGTCGCCGGTCTGGATCAGGGAAATCCCCCGTCCCTGATATTCCGCTTGAAGTCGGCGCAAAATCGCGGTCACATCGACGCCGTCGCCGAGATAGGAGCGAATCATTGCCGCCGTCAGTGGCTTGTCGGAAGCAAACACTATCCCTTCAACGGCGCGGGTCAGGTCATCGGGTTTTGGGTTCATTAGCGCAACATCCTATCCAATAGCCCGCAGCATCAGCGGAGCAAAAGCAGCCTTTTGCTCCAGATCCAGCCGTCCTTGGCGCGCCAATTCCAACGCCGCAACAAAACTTGATGCCATCGCCGAACGGCGCAGCGGACCAGACAAATTCTCCGGCAGAAAATCGGCAATATCGGTCCAGTCGATGGCCACCGCCAGCATTTTGGATACCCGCTCCAAAGCATCTTCCAGCGTCATTACCCGCCGCTGTTTGACGATATGGATCGCGGGCGCAGTTCGCACCTGAACATGGCCATAGGCGGAAATCAGGTCATAATATTCCGCTTCCCAGATCCGGGCGCGCTGGGTCCGGAGTCCTTCAGGCGTGCCGCGCATAAACACATCGCGGCCCAAACGGTCGCGCGCCATTAGCCGCGCCGAGGCCTCGCGCATCGCCTGCAGCCGCTCCAGCCTGAGCTGCAGTCGCAGCGCCAGTTCCTCGGGCGAAGGCTCAATCGCTGGATCCTTGGGCAGCAGCAGGCCAGATTTGAGATAGGCCAGCCACGCCGCCATCACCAAATAGTCGGCGGCCAGCTCGATCTTCAAGGCCCGCGCGCCTTCGATATACACCAGATATTGCTCGACCAGCGCGAGGATGGAAATATCCTTCAAATCCACCTTTAGATTGCGGGCTAGGGCAAGCAGCAGGTCGAGCGGCCCCTCCCATCCGTCGATGTCTAGGGTCAGCAGGTCATCCTGCGGCCCGGGCGGCGGGTCTTGGGCAAAGAAGAAATCCTCGACGCTCATGCCATTGCCAGCAGTGCGTCACGGCGCGATACCAGATCGGCAAAATCGGCACCGTCCTGCGGTGGTTTCACACTGGTCAGTGCCCGGTCGAGCCGAACGCGGCTGATTTCGGGCATCTCGCCGAGCAGATTGGCGATCCCCACCATTTCGTCCATCCGGCCCCAGCAGTTGAGCGCAACATCGCACCCCGCAGCGACAACATCACGCGCGCGGCTCGGCACATCGCCTTTCAGCGCCTTCATGTCGAGATCGTCGGAAAAGAGCAGGCCGTCAAAGCCGATTTTTTGCCGGATGATGTCATTAATGATGGTCGGCGAGAGGCTGGCGCACCGTTGCTTATCCCATGCGGTGTATAGGATATGCGCGGTCATCGCCATTGGTGCGTGGTTGAGCGTGCGAAAGGGCTCGAGATCGGTTTCCAGCTCCTCCGCACTGGCAGTCACCAGTGGCAGGTCGTGGTGGCTGTCGACGCGTGCCCGGCCATGTCCCGGAATATGCTTGACGATCCCGAGAATTCCAGCCCGCTCGAAGCCGTCCAATATTGCCCGGCCCAAGGCCGCTACCCGCATCGGTTCATGGCCCAGTGCCCGGTCGCCAATCGCATCGACGGTATCGGCCTGCCGCACGTCGAGCAGCGGATGGCAATCGACGGTGATTCCAACCTCGCGCAGGTTCTCACCAATTGCCTGTGCATTGAGCCGCGCCGCCTCTATCGCCCGGGCGGGGGAGATATCATAGAGCGCATCGAACACAGCACCGGCCGGAAATTTCTGCCATTCCGGAGTGGTCATCCGCGCCACCCGTCCGCCTTCCTGATCAATCAGGATTGGCACATCGTCTCGTCCGGAGAGGTCTCTCAAAGAGTCGGTCAGGGCCCGAACTTGCGCGCGGTTTTCGATATTGCGGCCAAACAGAATATAGCCCAGGGGATTGGCGTCACGAAAAAACGCGCGCTCGTCATCGCTGATCGCTGTTCCTGCCAAGCCGAAAATGACTGGTTTCATGGGTCCCGCCTGCTAAAATTCAAGCTATGGGATAGGGCGCATAAGGACGCATGACAATCGCATTTGGACAAATTTGATCGCTGTAACTGTTCGATCAAATATCCTCCCCGAGCTTGTCTCGGGGAGGTGGCACGCAAAAGGCGTGACGGAGGGGCAAAGGCCCTGCAGTTCAATTTTCTGTTGACCTCTCCACCGCTCGCTGTGCGAGCGGTCCCCCTCCCCGAGGCAAGCTCGGGGAGGATTGCGGATAAAAGAGTTATTTGGCGACGATACAATCCTCGCCCGCCGCCTTCAGGCTGTTGCAGACCTTTGCCGCTTCCCCGGCATTGGGCGCGACTGCATTGAGCCGGTAAATGGTTGCCCCGTCGCGGCTGACCGTGGTGATCTTTTTCGGTAGAGCGCCAATATTGGCAAACCGCCGGGAAAAACCGCTCCATGCTGTATCGGCCTGCGCGGTCGAGCCAAAAGCACCCAATTGGATCAGCGCACTGCCCGGCGCGGCGGCGGCTTCATCGCCGCTTACGGCTGCGCCTTTCTTGGCTGGAGCTTCGCTGGCGGTACCAGTACCGATTTTGGCGTCGACTTCTTTGCCTTCACTGGCGGCGAAGGACGCATCGCCCGACCCTTCAAAACTCTTGCCCTCGGGATCGGCGGGACGGACCTTATAGTCGCCCTCTTGCGCGGCAATCAGCTGGCCATCGCCATTGGCTCCGCCGCCGCCCCGGTTTTGCATCCAATAGAACGCGCCAATCGCCAGCGCGAACGCCAGCAGGCCTAGTACGGCAAACAAAGCCATTTTGTTCGGCGACATGCCGCTTTCCGACTGATAGTCATCCGCGCTTTCCAGCCAGGGCAGACGATCCTCGTCATCAAGGTTCAAGCCTTCGCGTTCATTCTCTGCCATCGACAATACTCCCGTCACATCGTTTCGGCCGCATCCACACCCATCAGATTAAGGCCATTTTTCAGAGTTTGCCCTAAATTTTTGGCTAAGAAAAGCCTAGCCGATGTGGTTTCGGGGGCGTTAACCATTATGATCCGCTTATCCTGCCGGTCATTGCCCAAATTAAAAAATGCGTGAAAGGCTCCGGCAAGGTCATTTAGATAGAATGCAATGCGGTGTGGCTCCCGATTTTCGGCTGCCGACTCGACGACTCGGGGGAATTGCGCCATGACTTTGACAAGATTAAGCTCTTCCAGCCCCAATGTGTCCAGATGTTCGGCGGACGGATAAAGATTTTCTTCTGCTGCTTTGCGCAGGATCGATTGAATCCGGGCATGGGCATATTGGACATAAAATACCGGATTGTCTTTTGACGCCTCCACCACCTTGGCGAAGTCGAAATCCATCTGCGCATCGGCCTTGCGGGTCAGCATGGTGAAACGGACAACGTCCTTGCCCACTTCGTTCACCACATCGGCCAGCGTCACGAAATTGCCCGAGCGTTTCGACATTTTTTCCGGATCGCCATTGCGCAGCAAGCGGACC
>JBGSLY010000185.1:0-7552 GCA_041740435.1 Parasphingorhabdus sp. | reverse complement strand
CTCTCTCTGTCGGCACGGTTGCGGGCACCCCCCCTGCTATGGCTGCTAGGCAAATGCGCTGGCACACCTAATCTAGAGTAATTAATTGCAACTGCCGTGCCATTTTCCATATTCGGCGGATTGTCAGGCGCTTGCGACCGGGTGGGCATATTTGAAACTTCACCGAAAGTTGCCCCCCGGTGAAGTTTCAAAGCGTCGCCATTTCGACTATAGTTTTTCGCTGTCGACATGACCGCCAACATTATGCCGCAACCCAGACAATTGCCTGTTTGCCAGACGCATTGCGCCGCCGTTGTCCGCTGTCTCGGATCAACCCTTTGCGCTGCAATTCGCTTGTGCGCGGCTGGATTGTGTAGCGGTCCATATCCAGTCGCGCCGCCAATTCATCGGCGGTAAGACCAAGCCAACCCGCATCGCGGATCGCCGCCTCTGCCATGCGCTGGAGCCGCCCCAATTTGGGCGCTAAGGCATCGCCAGCCGCGATTGACGTGTCAACGCCACGGTGACCGGGGGCATCGGGATAGCGGTTCATGATGCGCCTCCCTCTGCCAGTGGTGGCAAGCCTTCGCGCTCCAGCAATTTCGCCAGCCAGTCCGCTTGCGCGATACTCATCGGCGATGGATCAACCGCAAGCTGGCCCAGGAATTGACCGGCCTTTCGCGTGAGACGACAATCGCCATTCAGCAGCGCCAACGCTGCGTGTCGGGGAGTGGGGAAGCTGCGCTCAGTCATAGCTGACCTCCCCAAATAATTCCCGCGATATGGCCAGCGCCGTGGCAGGCGGCAGGCAATAGCGCGATGCTATCAGTTGCGAACGCCAGTCGGTTGATGTAAGAGAATTTTGCAAACAGCCGACAAGTTGAATGCGCGAAGCCCCGGCCTGCATGCCGGGGTTTTGTTTTTTGGGCGTCATGGTTCATGCCTCCCCCCGGTAGGTCGGAAGGCTGGCCACATAAGCCTCCAAATCGGAAAACGAGATCAGCGTTCGCCGCCCCGCTTTCCGGGCGATAAGATCGCCGCGTTTGAACGCCTCATAAAGCGAGCTGCGCGATATGCCGGTTGCCTTCACGGCGTCCGGGACCGTGACTGCAATGGGCGGGATTGTGACTGCGATAGGTGTCTGCATTTTTGATATTCCCACAAAGTCCGTGCGAGATTGCCGGGACGTTGTGGGAATCGTTCTGGAACGCGGTCGGTCGGAGTAATAAGGGGGGTTTCTTAGATTCCTCGTCTTGGGCCATTGCCAACGACTAGCGGCACGTCATTCAGCCAGTGCAACATTATATCAAACGCATTTTCGCTGCCGAATTTATCAGCCGCTTTTTCTAACTGGTCTTTGATCATTGCAGCTTTTTTAACCGCCGGGTGGTCCTTCGATTCTTGGCTTACAAATTCGCGTGCCGTTTCCAATTGCGCTCGCGTGATTTTGCCAAACCATGGTCCATTCATTTTTCGTGCGGCTTCCGAAAGTTTATCGGATTGGGAATGCTCATCCGTGCTGCGCAGACTCAACCAATGGTTTGCCAACGCGGCTAAAGTCCCCTTCCTCTCGTGATGCGCCAATGTATCTTTGGGACGCCCTGCGCGATCTCGTTGCGCAAAAATCGGATCGGGTGAATTGCCTTCGCGCTCCACTAAGGCGGCAACTGGCCGCATGACAGGCGCGATTGCTGCTAACGGAAAGCCTTGTGTTTCTAGAAAATCACTTATTGCCAGCATAGCATTTGCAACGGCGTCTCTCTGGTCCTGAATATCCTCACTCTCATAGAGTCGTCCTTCTTCAACCAAATGCCTAAACAACAAATCTAGTGCAGCCACGCGACCCCCTCTTGGTTTTCGCTTCACATAGCGATCCTCTTTAGTCAGTCGCGCCGCTTCCTCAAACACAGCCTTAGTGGGTTTCGTTGGACGCGGTTTTTTGGTCATAGTTTTAACCTCATTCGACGGCTTTACCGATACATCAGACCTTGGCTCCCGCCGCGCTCACAGCGCCAGCGCCCCAAGCGCCGCAAACGCGGCATCGCTGGCCAAATGACCATAATGACGTTCGATCATTTCGGCACTGGTCCCGGAAATTTGCGCAATGGTGAGCAGCGGCAGGCCAGCGGTCACTAGATCGGTTATTGTCGAATGACGCAGGGTGTAGGCGGTCGTATCCGGTGGCAGGCCCGTCGCTTTAACCGCTGCTGCAATAGGACGTTTCCAGCCGTCCTTGTCCCATGCCCGCCCATTGCCCCGCATGAAAAGCGGTGCGGCTGGCAATTTGTCGCCGGTTTGTGCTGCAAACAATTTTGCGGCGTCATCGGGCAATTTTATGCGGCGCGGTTTTCCATTTTTGTCTTTGCCAATAGTCAGTTCGCGGGTGCGCGAATCAAAATCTCCTGCTGTCAGCCCCGCCAACGCACCGGGCCGCAATGGCAACAGACAAAGGCCGAGAAAAAAGGGCGCCGCGTCCCTATCCATTGCCTGCAAAAGCTGCTTGCGCTGGTCCCGGTCGAGATAAAGCGTGCGGCGTCCATTGGCGTCTGGAATCGCCCTTAAGGCTTCCTGCCATGCCGCCTCGGTATTGGGTGCGCCGGGTGATAGCACTTTGCTTAGCGCGGCCCGGAGCGCCGTCATATCCCTGTTTATCGTCGAAGGTGCACGTTGGCGGGTAAGCCTCTCCCCTTCTTTGTTGCGGCTCACCAATGACGGCTGTTTTTCCAACCGGTCGCGCCAATCTAGCAAATGGTGACGGCGCAGCTTCGCTATCTTCACCTTGGCAATGGGATCAGCATTAACATAGCGGCGGAATCGCGCTTGCGCCTCAGGCCGGGTTTTTGCGTATTCGTTGCAAGCGTCGGCAACGGTTTCGATTTTAGCGCGAACGTGACCGCCGCTTTCGATCAGTTCCGCAAAAGCCTCTGCGTCACGCTTTGCAGCGGAAAATTTATCCTTGCCCGCCAATGTGCCGTAATCACCCAAAGATTTGACGCGATATTTGCGGCTATCCTCGTCATAGGCGCGAACAATCCAAGTCCCGCCCGTGCCAACGGTCGACGGACGATAGCCCAGATAGCAACCAATGCGAAGGCGCTGATAATGGGGTTCTTTGGACGCAACCGGCTTTAACCGGTCCCGTTCGCCTACTTTGCTTAAATCCAATGCCATAGCCCTGCACCCCAGTATGGAACAATATGTAACCAGTATGGAAAACTATGGGGGACAGACTGGGACAATGCAAGACACAAAGCCATATTTTCAGCCATTATTGGCGTCCGTACATGTCCTGCTTTGCCGTACAACCCTGCCCTCCGAAGGCAGAGGTCACAGGTTCGAATCCTGTCGGGTGCGCCAGACTGTAGTGTTCTGGCTTACTCCTAGCGCCTTGCGATGGACTAGAATCGGCTCTTCTTTGGCAATCCATAATGGTCGGAAAAATGCTCCAACCGCATCAAAACGGCTTGATAATTACCAAAACCACAATCACCGCCGCCGTCACCCCCGGCACTTCATTGAGCAATCGCAGGCTTTTGCCGGTCAACGCATAATTTCCAGCCGCCAGTTTTTTGGCATAACCGATCATCCAGCCGTGATAGCCCGACAGCGCCAGCACAAACAACAGCTTGGCGTGGAACCACCCTTCGCTGAACGCCGAAATATTATACGCCAGCATCAGACCCAAAACCCAAACCACGATCATCGCCGGATTGAGAATGATCCGGATCAGGCGTTGCTCCCGGTCGATCCAGCGGTTCGCCTCTTCTGAACCCACCGCCGCTTCCTGATGATAGACAAAAAAGCGCGGCAGCATGAACAGGCCCGCCATCCAGAAAATGACAAACAGGATATGCCCGGTTTTAAGCCAGAGATAGAGCATGGTCAGAACCTCGTTCATTATCAGCCTTGGGTGCGGACAAGCGCAAGCAGCTTTTCGACATGCGCAATCGGCGTGTCCTGCAAAATCCCGTGCCCCAGATTGAACACATGCGGACGGTCGGCGAAGGCACGTAAAATGCGGGCAACCCCCTGTTCCATTGCTTCGCCGCCCGCGATCAGGGTCAGCGGATCAAGATTACCCTGAACCGGCATGCCGACCGGCAGCACCCGGTTTGCGACTTCGGGATCGAGCGTTTCATCCAGACCAATTGCATCGGCCCCGGTTTCCCGGGCATAAGCGGGCAATTTATCGCCTGCCCCCTTGGGAAAGCCGATGATCGGGACATTCGGATGGCGTTCGTGCAAAGCCGCAATAATCGCCGCATTGGGGGCAATGACCCACCGTTCAAACTGCGCCGGGGACAGCGAACCGGCCCAGCTGTCGAACAACTGGATCGCCTCGACCCCGGCTTTGATCTGGCCATCGCAATATTCGACCGTGGCGGTCACAATCGCGTCGATCAGCGCGGCAAAAGCGGCCGGATCACGGTAAGCATAGCGCCGGGTTTCGCTCTGGTCGCGGCTGCCCTCGCCATTGACCATGTAAGTCGCAATCGTCCACGGGCTGCCGGCAAAGCCCAGAAAGGTCTTATGCGGCGGCATATCGGCCTTGACCAGGCGCACAGTGTCATAAATCGCGTCGAAGCGGCTGGGGACGGCAGTCAGTACGGACAAGGCGGTATCGACCATCTTGGGGGCAAGGCGCGGGCCTTCGCCGGCCTCGAACCACAGGTCCTGTCCCATCGCATAGGGGATGATCAAGATGTCGGAAAACAGGATAATCCCGTCAAAATCAAAGCGCGAGATCGGTTGTAAGGTGACTTCTGCCGCCGCCTTGGCGTCATAGACCAATTCCAGAAATCCGCCTTTTTCCGCTCGCAAAGCCCGATATTCGGGCAGATAACGCCCCGCCTGCCGCATAAGCCACATCGGCGGCACCGCTTGCTTTTGGCCTTTGAGGGCAGCGAGAAGGGTTTTTTCGGTCATTCGTGTCTTACTATCTATATTAAAGAGTCTTTTTAAGAATCTTGTTGAAGAATATGGCGCGTGGAAATCGCGGGTTCCGTTCCCTTGCCCGATTTGCCCACAGTCTGGCAAGCCCGTGCCACCATAGTCTGTTGCGAGTCGCCATTTCTATTCCCCTTATGCACAGGCTGTGGGTAAAATTGGGCGGTTGTGGACCCGCTGGGGATGGAATCCGGGATAGCGGGGACAGATTATGCTGTCGAAGTTATCCCCATTTTCATCCCTTGATTTATCACCGCATTGTTCACATGGTCTATACCTGATGACCCGGCTCCACTTGCACATGCTGTCTGACTCGACCGGGGAAACGCTTGAAAATATTACCAAAGCGGCGCTGGCGCAGTTTGACAATGTCGAGATTATCAAACATTTCTGGCCCATGGTCCGCTCCGAAGGGCATTTGGACCGGATATTGGGGGATATTGCGCAAAATCCCGGCTTGGTGGTTTTTACTGTCGTCAACCGCGATATCCGCAAGAAACTGGAGCGCGAATGCCGCGACATGGGCTTGCCATCCATCGCCGCGCTGGATGCGGTGACCGATGCCTTGTCCAATATGCTGGGGCAAGAGGCACAGGCGCGGCCAGGGCGGCAGCATATTTTGGATGCTGCCTATTTTGCCCGGGTCGAAGCGATCCAGTTCACTATTGCCCATGATGACGGGGTCGGCTGGGAAAACTGGGAGGATGCCGACATATTGCTCGCCGGAGTGTCGCGGACCTCGAAAACCCCAACCAGCATCTATCTCGCCAATCGCGGGTATAAGACCGCCAATATTCCGATTGTCGTTGAATCGCCGCCGCCAGAGGCGCTGTTCCACGTGAAACACCCGTTGGTGGTCGGACTGGTTACTGGGGCGAGCCGTCTGGTGCAGGTGCGGCGCAACCGGCTGCTGTCGCTCAACCAGTCGCCTGAGACCGATTATGTCAGCGAAGAAGCGGTCAAGCGTGAGATCCTCTATGCCCGGCGGATGTTTGCCGACAATGACTGGCCGGTGATTGACGTCACCCGGCGCAGTATCGAAGAAACCGCAGCTGCTGTGATCAACCTCTATAATGCCCGAAAATTGGGAGAGGCGGTGCCCGCGCAAAAAGCCGGAGAGCCAATGGACGACGATGACTGAGCCAATGATGGAGCCGCAGCTTATTCTGGCCTCGATGAGCGCGGCGCGCGCCGCACTGCTGCGCGCCGCCGGGGTACGGATTGAGGCATTGCCCGCGCATATCGACGAAGACAGCATCCGCGATGCGCTGCTGGGCGAAGGGGCGAAACCCCGCGATATCGCCGATGCGCTGGCAGAGGCCAAGGCGCTGAAAATCTCGCGCAAACTGGGTCCGGCGCTGGTGCTGGGCTCGGATCAATTGCTGGTGACCGCTGCTGGAGAGGTGCTGAACAAGCCAGAAAGCATGGAGCAGGCCTGTGATCAACTGCGGCGTCTGTCGGGCGCCCGGCATGATCTGGTTGTTGCTGCGGTAATTGCCAGCAATGGCACGCCGATCTGGCGCTTTGTCGATACCGTGCAGATGATGATGCGGCCATTGTCTGAGGATTTCATTGCCGATTATGTGACACGCGAATGGGAGCATATTCGCCATTGCGTCGGATGTTATCAGATCGAACGGGCGGGTGCACAGTTGTTTGCGCAGATTAAAGGCAGCCATTTCAGTATCATGGGTCTGCCGCTCCTCCCGGTGCTCGACTATTTGCGGGTGCGCGGGGTGCTGGCGTCATGACGCTGCCGGACTTGCCCTATGCCGAGGTCATCGGTGACCCGATTGCCCAGAGCAAATCGCCGGTGATCCATGGCCATTGGCTGGAAAAACAAGGAATCGCCGGTGCCTATCGCGCGGTGCATGTTTTGCCGGACGACCTTAGCGATTATGTCGCGGCCCGCCGGTCCGATCCGTTTTGGCGCGGGTGCAATGTCACGATTCCGCATAAACAGGCGGTGATCGGCTGTTGCGACCGGCTTGATCCAGCGGCAGAGGCCATTGGCGCGGTCAATACCATGTATCGGGGCGAGGACGGCATGCTGGTCGGCACCAACACCGATAAAGACGGCGTGCTGGCCGCGATAGCCGGGGCGGATATTGCCGGTCAAACGGTCTGTATCATCGGTTCCGGTGGCGCGGCACGGGCGGCCTTTGCTGCATTGGCACAACAAAAGGTGAAAGCGGTGGTCATTGTGTCGCGAACCCCGGATAAAGCGGCGGCGGCGGCCAGTGGTTTTGGCTTTGCGGCGCAGGGCGCGGCATTTGCTGATGCGGACGCGGCGCTGTGCGGCTGTCCGCTGTTAATCAACGCCTCTCCAATGGGAATGGCAGGGCAAACAAAGATGGAATCCGGTGTGCTGGCCGCGCTCCTCAAGATGCGAAAGGGCGGAACCGTGTTCGATATGGTCTATCACCCCTTGGAAACAGAGTTGCTGGCGGCGGCGCGGCGGGCGGATTTGGTCGCTGCCGATGGCCTCACGATGCTCACCGCCCAAGCGGCTTATGCATTTGTCCGGTTTTTCGGCGGCCTATTGCCCGATGCGTCCGACCCCGCGCTACGAAAGCTGTTGACGGCATGACGGAAAATAAAACCCCGCGTAAACCGCTGATCATCG
>JBGSLY010000184.1:0-4156 GCA_041740435.1 Parasphingorhabdus sp. | reverse complement strand
ACAAAGTCCTTCACAAAGCGGCCCGACTGGATATCGGCCAGCACCCGCTTCATTTCCGCCTTGGTCTCGGCGGTGATGATCCGGGGGCCGGTCTTGATATCGCCATATTCGGCGGTGTTGCTGATTGAGTAGCGCATATTGGCAATACCGCCTTCATAGAGCAAATCGACGATCAGCTTGGTTTCGTGCAAACACTCGAAATAGGCCATTTCCGGCGCATATCCTGCCTCGGTCAGGGTTTCAAAACCGGCCTGAATCAGATGGGTGATCCCGCCGCACAGCACGGCTTGCTCGCCAAAAAGGTCGGTTTCGCATTCTTCGCGGAAATTAGTTTCGATGATGCCGCTGCGTCCGCCGCCAACGCCGGAAGCATAGGCGAGGGCGATGTCGTGCGCGTTGCCGCTGCTGTCCTGCTGGATGGCGATGAGGCAGGGGACGCCGCCGCCCTTCACAAATTCGCTGCGCACTGTGTGGCCGGGGCCTTTGGGCGCAATCATGATGACGTCAAGGTCAGCGCGCGGTTCGATCAGCCCGAAATGAATGTTAAGGCCATGGGCAAAGGCCAATGTCGCGCCTTGCTTCATATGTGCATGGAGGTCATCGGCATAGATCGCGGCCTGATGCTCGTCGGGGGCCAGGATCATAATGATGTCGGCCCATTTGGCGGCATCGCTGTTCGACAGCACCTTGAAACCAGCCGCTTCGGCCTTCTTCGCGGTGGCGGAACCGGCGCGCAGGGCAATGGCCACGTCTTTGACGCCGCTATCGCGCAGGTTTTGCGCGTGCGCATGGCCCTGGCTGCCATAGCCCAGAATGGCGATTTTCTTGTCCTCGATCAATTTTAGATCGGCGTCGGCGTCGTAATAAACTTTCATAAATTCTTCCTGTTGTTCAGTAATTTTGTGTTTGTTAAATTTTATCGGGTCCGCGGGCGATGGCGACCACACCGGTCCTGCCCACTTCGACCAGCCCGACTTCGCGCATCAGTGCGACGAAGGTCTGTATCTTTTCGGGCGATCCGGTGATTTCAAAGATAAAGCTGGCGGTGGTCGCATCGACGACGCGGGCGCGGTAGATGTCGGCGAGGCGCATTGCCTCGATCCGCTGCTCGCCCTTACCTGCGACCTTGATCAGCGCGAGTTCGCGCTGCACATGCGGGCCGGATTCGGTGAGGTCGCAAACCGAATGCACCGGGACAAGGCGGTCCAATTGGGCAATAATCTGCTCAATGACATGCGGCGGACCTCTGGTAACGATAGTGATCCGCGAAATCGCATGATCCTCGCTGATATCGGCGACGGTCAGCGAGTCGATATTATATCCGCGCGCGGTGAACAGGCCCGCGATCTTGGCGAGAATCCCGGCCTCGTTATCGACCGTGATCGCCAGAACGTGGCGTTCCGAGGTTTCTTCTCTAATTTGCATTACACCAGCGCCTTTGCTTCGTCGTCCATCGTTCCTGCCACCTGATCACCCTGTAGGATCATATCGGTGTGCGCTGCACCAGAGGGGATCATCGGGAAACAATTGGCCAGTTTTGCCACCCGGCAATCGACCATTACCGGCCCGTCATGGTCGATCATCGCCTGTATGCACGCGTCTAGGTCTTCGCCCTTTTCGATGCGAATACCCTTCCAGCCATAGCTCTCCGCGAGCTTGACAAAATCCGGCAGACTGTCGCTGTAACTATTTGAATAACGGCTTTCATAGGTCAGTTCCTGCCATTGCCGGACCATGCCCATATATTCGTTGTTCAGGATGAAAATCTTGACCGGCAGGCGGTATTGAGTCGCAGTGCCAAGCTCCTGAATGTTCATCTGGATCGACGCTTCACCCGCGATATCGATGACCAAGGCATCGGGATGACCCAGTTGCGCGCCAATGGCGGCGGGTAGGCCGTAGCCCATGGTGCCCAGCCCGCCGCTGGTCAGCCATTTATTGGGACTCTCAAAGTGGAAATGCTGCGCCGCCCACATTTGATGTTGCCCAACTTCGGTCGTGATAATCGGGCTTTTGTCTTTCGTTAGTTCCCACAAGCGCTGCACCGCAAGTTGCGGCATGATTTCGAGGTCATTGGCCGGAAAGTCCAGACACTGGCTCGCCTGCCAGCCTTTGATCCGCGACCACCATTCGGAATAGTCGGGTGCGGCAAAGCGGCGGCCTTTCAAGATCGCGAGGATCTGATCGATCACCCGGCCGACATCGCCGACGATGGGCAGGTCGACACGGACCGTTTTGTTGATCGAGGAACGGTCGATATCAACGTGGATTTTCTTGCTGTGCGGCGAAAAGGCGTCGAGTCGTCCGGTTACGCGGTCGTCAAACCGTGCGCCCAAGCAGATCACCAGATCGGCCTTGTTCATCGCCAAGTTGGCCTCATAGGTGCCGTGCATGCCCAGCATCCCCAGCCATTGGGGGGAGGATGCGGGAAACGCGCCGAGTCCCATCAGCGTCGATGTCACCGGCGCACCGGTCAATTCGGCGAGCTGGCGCAGGCTTTCGCTCGCCTTTGGGCCGCTGTTAATGATGCCACCGCCGGTGTAGAGAATCGGCGCTTTGGCGGCCATAATCATTTCGGCTGCCTGATTGATGGACTTGAAGTCCCCGTCGGTCTGTGGCTTATACCGTTGACTGCGTAGCGCCAAATTGGGGCGATATTGGCTCTCGGCGACTTGGACGTTTTTCGGGATGTCGATGACAACCGGTCCGGGACGGCCGGAGGTCGCTATATGAAAGGCTTCCTTGACCGTTTCGGCCAAGGTCGACGGGTCTTTGACAAGATAATTATGCTTGGTGCAGTGGCGGGTGATGCCAATGGTATCGGCCTCCTGAAAGGCGTCGGTGCCGATCAGATTGGTGGCGACTTGCCCGGTGATGACAACCATGGGAATCGAGTCCATCAGCGCATCGGCGATGCCGGTGACGGCATTGGTTGCGCCGGGGCCAGAGGTAACCAACACCACACCGGGCTTGCCGGTGGAGCGGGCATAGCCCTCTGCCGCGTGCGTGGCTGCCTGTTCGTGGCGTACCAGAATGTGGCGGATACGCTCGCTGCCAAACAGCGCATCGTAAATTGGCAGCACCGCGCCGCCGGGATAGCCGAAAATCGTATCGACCCCCAGTTCGATCAGGGTTTCCACCAAAATATCAGCGCCGCTTTTTTCAGCCACGACACACTCCCGTAAAATTTGGCCCAAAAATATCGGCCCGTAACTATTGGCCGCACACTAGCCTGCGCAAAAAATATGCAGCGCATTGCTGCACTGCATCATGATTTGCAAGAGCGCTGCCTCTATTCGTATAAAAATAACATGTCAAGAGTTAAATACGTAATTATATATCAAAATTGGCAATAAAATTGCAATTTATGGCATTATCGTTCCGTTGCCAGTCGTCAGGACACTGATTCCGAAACCAGGTATATTGGCGTTTCGCGTAGCGCCGGGTCGCCATTTGTCCGCGCTCGACCATGCAATCCCGCTCAATCGAACCTTGCAGAAACGCCCGGATTTCTGGAACACCAATCGCCCGCAAAACAGGGGCGTCAGCGCGAAGCCCTGCCGCCAGCAGGCGTTCAACCTCCTCTATCGCCCCGTTTTCAAGCATCTGGTCAAACCGTTGATCGCAGCGATCATAAAGCCATTGTCGCTCGGGGAGCAGGACAAGGGGGCGCAGCGAGACCTTATCGCCAATGCCGCCAGATTTGTGCCTTTGCCAAACCAGCAACGATTTACCGGTCGATTCTATCACTTCTAAGGCGCGCATAATCCGGCTGCTGTCCGTCGGATTGAGCCGAACCGCGGCCTGCGGGTCCAGCGTCGCCAGCCTTTCATAGGCGGTGCTGACGTCAAGACGCCGGATTTTTGCCCGAATGTCAGCATCGATCGGCGGCACTGGCGCTATGCCCTCTAGGACGGTTCGAATGTATAGACCTGTGCCGCCGACCAGAATCGGCAGTTTGCCGCCTTCATGGGCTTTTGCAATTTCGGTCTTGGCCGCTTCAGCCCATCGTCCAGCGGAACAGATTTCCTGCCCATCAAGAAAGCCGTAGAGCCGGTGTTCGACCATTTTTCTCTCCTCCTCGCTGGGTTGCGCGCTAAGAATGGGCAAGTCGCGATAGACCTGCGCACTGTCGGCGTTGATGATGATCGAGGCT
>JBGSLY010000183.1:0-1723 GCA_041740435.1 Parasphingorhabdus sp. | reverse complement strand
GCCAATGGCGGGCAGGTGACGGCGCAGGTGATGCCGCGCCCGATTGGCCTGATCGCCGGACTGGAGCTTAGCGTGCATCCCTTTGTCCTGTGCCCAAGCTGGGACAAGATCCGCGATCTCAGCGTGGATGAACAGGTCGCGGCGATGCGCGATCCGGACCTCCGCGCCGCGCTGTGCAGTGAGGAATTCGGCGACGGGCATCCCTTTAACGCGCTCGCCCGCAACTGGGAATGGATGTTCCCGCTGGACAACCCGCCGAATTATGCGCCACCCAAATCGGACAGTATGGCCGATCAGGCGCGGGCCAAAGGGGTCCGGCCGCAAGACATTGCTTATGATCGTTTGCTGGCAACCAATGGCAGAGGGTTGTTTCTGGCCGCGCTTGGCAATTACGAGAATGGCACGCTGGCCAGCGCGCACGAAATGTTGACTCATCCCAATTGCATTCCGGCGCTGGGTGATGGCGGGGCGCATTATGGCGCAATTTGCGACGCCAGCTATTCGACCTTTTTGCTCCAGCATTTTGTCCGCGATGGCAAAGACGGCGGCATATCGCTGGAGAACGGCATACATATGCTGACCGCCAAAGCAGCGAAGGCGGTTGGCCTGAACGACCGGGGCGTGCTGAAACTAGGGGCAAAGGCCGATATCAACGTCATCGACCTCGACCGGCTGACGCTGCACCTACCCGAAATCGTCCGCGATCTCCCTGCGGCCGGACGGCGGCTCGACCAACGCGCCAGCGGCTATGATGCCACCATCGTCTCAGGCGAGATTATCCGTCGGATGGGCGAAAGCACCGGCGCACGGCCCGGCAAACTGGTGCGCGGTGCGCGGGCTCATTGAGTTTTAGGCGCGGCCTGACGCCGCCCTAACTGTTGGTCCGTCGGCCCAGGTCGCGTGGGTGCCAGCACTGATCCGTTCGGGCAGGAAAATCCGGCAGACGGGTCCAGCGGCTATGTCGCGGGCGTCGATCAGCACGCATTCGCTGCGGTCGGTATTCATGTCGGAAATAAAGCTGACCAGATAGCCGTCGTCTTCGTCGCTGGCCCCTATGCGCGGGACAAAAGGCGACTCGCTGCCGAACCGGCCCTCGCCGAATTGCAGATCGATGCTTGTCCCCGTCTCCAGATCGTGTTTGGTCAGGCCGCGAAACAGGAACCAGCCCGGCTCGGGGATTGCGCTATAGGCATAGCGATACTTGCGGCCAGCGAATTTCTGATTGAACATCCCGAATTCGAGGATTCGGTCATCAAGCCGCTCTTCGCGCGTCTTGCCGGTTTTCAGGTTAAAGCGCCAGCGATGCAGTTTGGGCTTCATGCACATCTGGTCCAGATAGGCCATCATCCGCTCATATCCCGGCTGCGCCGCCGGAAAGGATTTCGGCATCGGCTCTTCCTGAAAATAGCCATCGAGGATAATCTCGTCACCCTCTTCATAGGCGTTGAGCCAGTGCAGGGTATAGGTCGGATCTGCCTCGAACCAGCGAATGTCCTCGGGTCCGCCAAAGCGCGGAATGATCGCAAAGCGCGTTGGCAGGTCGGGATAAAACTGCACCGCGTGTAGACCGCGCTCCAGCAATTCCGGATTCCAGAACAGCGGCATGTCGTTCAAAATCGAATAGTTTTGGGTAAACGCCATATCGTGCGGCAGGCGGGGACCGGGCAGGGGGATCGGCACATAATGTTTCAGCCGATTGTCCGCGCCAACCACGCCATAATGC
>JBGSLY010000182.1:0-8686 GCA_041740435.1 Parasphingorhabdus sp. | reverse complement strand
CGAGCAGGGCACCTTTGTCCGGGAAATGCCGGTAGAGCGCGGTCGCACTGACGCCGACATGGCGCGCGATCTCCCGCAAACTTATGTCCTCTGCCGCGCGATCACGCAGCAGAAACAGCCCCGCCGAGATAGCTTCGCTGCGCACATCGCCGTGGTGATAGGCCGATTTTGGCGTGGACCGCATTTTAATGTTGACACTGTTATCATTTACACTCATGTTAACAGCATAAACATTCCGACTCGCAAAAGCAAAGGGAAACCCAACCATGGCCAGCGTTATCGAAAAAACCATCCGTTCCGCCGTTACCAAAACCGTGATGGCGGTCGCCGATTATAACAGCAAACGCCTGCCCGAACTGGAAAACGGCAATCCTTATTTGATCGGTGTGCATACCCCGATGACCCGCGAGGAAACGCTGACCGACCTATCCGTAACAGGCAGCATTCCCGAGCAGCTCACGGGTCGCTATCTCCGCATCGGCCCCAATCCGGTCACCGCGCCTGATCCGCGCACCTATCACTGGTTCACCGGCGACGGCATGGCGCACGGCATCCGCATTGGCGGCGGCAAGGCGCAATGGTATCACAATCGCTGGATCCGCTCGACCAAGGTCAGCGAAGCGCTGGGCGAGGCCCCAAAACCAGGCACTCGCAATCCGCGCGCCGATACCGCCAACACCAATATCGTTGGCATCAATGGCCGCACCTATGCGATTGTCGAGGCTGGCGGCAAGCCGGTGGAGCTTGATGACAATCTTGACACCATCGCACACAACCCGTTCGACGGCACGCTGGAAAATGGCTTTTCCGCGCATCCGCATCATGATCCGGCAACGGGTGAATTTCATGCGATCACTTATGATGCTGCGACCCAGGACAAGGTTTGGCATGTTGTCGTCAATGCCGAGGGCAAAGTCGTCCGGGAGGAGCCGATTCCGGTCGAGCATGGCCCAATGATCCACGATTGTCAGATCACCAAAAACTATGTGCTGGTGCTTGATCTGCCAGTAACCTTTTCGATGAAAACCCTGATTGCCGGGCATCCGTTCCCCTATGCGTGGAACCCGGATCATAAGGCGCGGGTCGGCTTGCTTCCTCGCGGTGGCAAAGGAGCCGATACCATCTGGTGCAGTGTCGAGCCCTGCTTTGTCTTTCACCCCGCCAATGCGTTTGAGGACGAGGCAGGCCGGGTGACCGTCGACATGGTCGTGCACGATACAATGTTTGCGCGCAGCAAACTTGGCCCGGATTCGCAGCGGACCCGACTGGAGCGATGGACCGTCGATCCGGTCGCCAAATCAGTGGCACGCAAGGTGCTGCATGATCATAATCAGGAATTTCCCCGCTATGACGAGCGCCGGACCTGTCAGCCCTACCGCTATATTTACGCTCCGGCCTTGCCCAGCAGCGACACGACGGAAATGACCATCGCGGCGACCCAATTGTTCCGCCATGATTTGGATACAGCGATCACCACTGTGCGCGATTTCGGCCCCAACCGGTTCCCCGGCGAGTTTGTCTTTGTCCCGCGCAGTGCCGAAGGTGCAGAGGATGATGGCTGGTTGGTCGGACTGGTTATTGATGCAGGGCTGGAAACCACCGAACTGCATATCCTGAACGCCGATGATTACCCTGGTGCGCCGCAAGCCGTCATCCACCTACCCCACCGCATCCCGCCCGGATTTCATGGCAATTGGGTCAGCGACGTTTGAGCTTTGCGCGAATGATGGAAAATGTTAACTGTCTCATTAAAATATGGGAGAGTGACTATGGCAACCGCACCGCTGGGATTGGACCGACCGGCCACGATTACTGATTTCAGCGATGCAACGCTGTACACCGATGATGTGTGGCGGGAGCCTTTTGCAAAGCAGCGGGCCAGCGCGCCCTTAAGCTATCTACCCGACAGTCCCTATGGCCCCTATTGGTCGGCGGTGACATTGGACTTAATCCAACAGATTGAGCTGCAGCCCAAAATATTCTCCTCGTCCTACGAACATGGTGGCATCACTATTACCGAGGGGCTGGTTGGCGAGGAGTTTCCCAATTTTATCGCCATGGACGAACCACAGCACACCGCGCAGCGCAAAGTGGTCCAGCCGAGTTTCAAGCCCAGCGAAATGGCGCGGCGGGAAACCGAAATTCGAATACGCACCGCACAACTTTTTGATAGCCTGCCGGTCGGCGAGACGTTTGACTGGGTCGACAAGGTCTCAATTGAACTCACCATCGGCATGATGGCGATCATATTCGATTTTCCCTGGGAGCAGCGCCGCGACCTCAAACGCTGGTCCGATATCGCCAGCGATGTCCAGCCGGGTCAAGACGAAGCCCGGCGCGAGCGGTTTTATGCCGAGATGTTCGCGATGCTGAACGCGTTTGACAGCTTGCTGGAGGCCAAACGCGCCCTGCCCCCGACCGATGACCTGATGTCGCGAATGATCCATAGCGATGCGATGGGCAATATGCCGCAGATGGAACGGCTGGCCAATATCGCGCTGCTCATCGTCGGCGGCAATGATACCACCCGCAATTCGATGAGCGGCTTTATCGACGCTATCAACCAATACCCCGACCAATTTGCCCTGCTGCGCGAAAAGCCGGAGCTTATCCCCAACGCTGCGCAGGAAATCATCCGCTGGCAATCCCCGGTCACCCATATGCGCCGCACCTGTTTGCAAGATGTCGAAATCGGCGGACAGCATCTGGCCAAGGGCGACAAGGTCATCCTCTGGTACATCTCCGGCAACCGCGATGAAAGCGTGTTCACCGACGCCGACCGGTTCGACGTGACTCGCGAAAACGCCCGGCGGCATATCGCTTTTGGCCATGGCATCCACCGCTGCGTCGGGGCGCGGCTGGCGGAAATCCAGCTTGCGGTGTTGTTCGAGGAAATTATTCGCCGCAATGTGCGGATTGAAATGCAGGAAACGCCAACCCGGCTATCGAGCTGCTTCCTGCACGGCTTTACCGCCATGTCGGTCAAGATGGTGCCGATGGGTTAGCGTCAAAAAGTACCGCCACAACAAGTGGCGGTTGGTCTTGGTTCTGTTAAACCAGCGTTGCGCAGTACCGTAGGCAAAATATTTTCAAAGCCTGTACCGACTGTAATTCCCGGACCATAGTCCGATGAACAATTGTCCCGCTGTGACCCCCCTCACATCACTGTCACAATCCTATCCTATCCGCTCAATCCGACGAGTCGATGGCAAGGTGCGGTGGTCCACCGGCAAAAATGGTTACCGGTCTTGCATTGGTGCCAAAGTGAGTCTATTGCACTGCAACATAAGGGTCGTCGCAAACTCGTGCTATTTCAAGGGCTAATACATGGCGATCAACTCTGACTCCGCGACAAGGCTGACCAAACCGGCATCGGTTCCTATTGTCGGCGCTGCGGTTCCCATCGGCACCCATGCCAATGATGAAGGGGCCGCTGCCAAATTCATGACACCCCGGCAGCTGCACCAAGGTCCATTGAAGAATCTGCTCGCCCGCAAAACCGGTCGCCGGTTGTTTCTGGCCGCGACGATTGGCACCGACATCCTGTGCATTCTAGGCGCCTTTATTTTGGCCAGTTCGCTGCGGCTCGGTTTTTATGACTGGGAACAGCTGGTTCGCATTTTCCAGACGATCATTCCGATCCATTTGATGATCGCGCTGAGCAATAAGGGATATCGGCCCAATATCCTGACCGACTGGTGGAAAAATATCAGCCGCGGCGGCACCGCGATGCTGGTGGCCGCGGGGTCGATGTTGCTGATCCTGTTCCTGTTTAAGTCGGGCAGCGAATTTTCCCGCGTCCTGTTTGTACTCGGGACCGTGCTGGCGGTGGCGGCGATTGTGCTGAGCCGAGTTGCCCTGTTTGCGCTCGCACGGCGGGTGATGGGCGGCAATCCTTTCGCCGATTTGTGTATCTACGACGATGTTCCTTACACCAAAAATGCCCGATCCTATGCCATTGCCGCGACGGATTGCGGATTGAAAGCCGATGCTTCCGACCCCCAAGCGGTGAGCAGGCTGGGCGAACTGGCGTCGGGCATGGACCGGATTGTCATCCATTGCTCGCCGGAAAAACGCCGCGACTGGGTGTTTCTGTTGCAAGCGTTGGACGTATCGTCCGAAGTGGTGGTGCCCGAGCTCGACATTCTCAATCCGCTGGAAATTCGCAAGCGCAGCGGGCGAACCAGCTTGCTCATTTCCGCCGGTATGCTGCGCTGGGATCAGTTGCTGTTCAAGCGCGTGTTCGATCTGGCGTTCACACTCGCGGCTTTGCCTTTTGTCTTGCCGATCATAATTCTGTTCGCAGTGCTGATCCGCATGGAGAGCGCGGGCAATCCGTTCTTTATTCAGGAGCGGATTGGTCTGGGCAATCGCAAGTTTCGGATGATCAAGCTGCGCTCGATGCGCGCCGAGGCGACCGACCATCACGGGAACCGGTCTGCTTCGCGCGATGATGACCGGGTGACGCGGATCGGCAAACTGATTCGCATGACCAGCATTGATGAGCTGCCGCAGGTGTTCAATGTCCTTATCGGCGATATGAGCATCGTCGGCCCCCGCCCGCATGCCATGGGCTCACGCGCGGAAGACTCGCTGTTCTGGGACATTGATCAGCGCTATTGGCACCGCCATGTCGTCAAACCCGGCCTGACCGGCCTAGCGCAGGTGCGCGGATTTCGCGGCGCGACCGAAGTGGAAGCCGATTTGGAAAACCGCCTGCAATCGGACCTTGAATATGTGGCCAACTGGTCGCTATGGGGCGATATTCGCATTATATTCCAAACCTTCGCTGTGTTGTTCCACCGCAACGCATTTTAACAACGCAGCATCGATTGAACCATCCAGACAAAGGATTTTCTGTGAGCAAAAATGACCAGCCCGTTGCCCTGATCACCGGGGTCACCGGACAAGATGGCGCCTATCTTTCCCAATTGTTGCTCGAAAAGGGCTATATCGTCCACGGCGTGAAGCGGCGTTCCTCGTCCTTCAACACCGGGCGGATTGAGAATATCTACCAAGATCCCCATGTCGAAGACGCCCGCTTTCACCTGCATTATGGTGATATGACCGACAGCACCAATTTGATCCGGATCGTGCAGGAAACCCAGCCAACCGAGATTTACAATCTTGCGGCGCAAAGCCATGTGCAGGTCAGTTTCGAAACCGCCGAATATACCGCCAACGCCGATGCGATTGGTACCCTCCGCCTGTTGGAAGCCATGCGCATCCTGAAGCTGGAGGAAAGCTGCAAGTTCTATCAGGCATCAACATCAGAATTATACGGTTTGGTGCAGGAAGTGCCGCAGCGGGAAACGACACCCTTCTATCCCCGCTCTCCCTATGCAGCGGCCAAGCTCTACGCCTATTGGATCGTGGTCAATTACCGCGAAGCCTATGGCATGCACGCCTCCAACGGCATTTTGTTCAACCATGAAAGCCCGCTGCGCGGCGAAACCTTTGTTACCCGCAAAATCACCCGCGCGGCAGCAGCGATCAGCCTTGGGCGGCAAGACAAGCTTTATCTCGGCAATCTCGACGCCAAACCCGACTGGGGCCATGCGCGCGAATATGTGCGCGGCATGTGGCTGATGATGCAGCAAGAAATTCCTGACGTCTATGTGCTTGCCACGGGTGTAACCACCGCTGTTCGCGACTTTGTTGGCTGGGCCTTTTCCGATGTCGGCATTGATCTAGAATGGAGCGGCACGGGTATCGACGAAAAAGGCGTGTGCGCCAAAACCGGCCGCGTTCTGGTCGAGGTCGATTCCCGCTATTTCCGGCCGACCGAGGTCGAATTGCTGCTGGGCGATCCGACCAAGGCGAAGGAAAAGCTGGGTTGGGAGCATGAAACCACGGCGCGCGAACTGGCCGCAGAAATGGTGCGCGAAGATTTGAAGATCATGAAAGACGCGCCGATTGGCAAGGGCGCGTAATGCACTATCCGCTGGCATCCAAGCGCATCTGGGTTGCGGGCCACAATGGTATGGTGGGGTCCGCCACCGTGCGGCGACTGCAATCCGAAAACTGCGAGATCCTGACCGCTGAGCGGTCGGAGCTTGATCTGATGGACCAGGCGGCAGTGCGGCAATGGGTGGCCGATGCACGCCCCGATGCCGTGGTGGTCGCCGCCGCGAAAGTGGGCGGCATATTGGCCAATTCGCAGTTTCCGGTCGATTTTCTCTATAATAATCTGGTCATCGAAACCAATATTATAGAGGCAGCACACCGCGCGGACGTAAATCGGCTTTTGTTCTTGGGCTCCTCTTGCATCTATCCCAAATTGGCGGAGCAGCCGATCCGCGAAGACTCGTTGCTAACCGGACCGCTGGAGCCCACCAATGAATGGTATGCCATCGCCAAAATCGCCGGTATCAAGCTGTGTCAGGCCTATCGCCAGCAATATGGCCGCGACTATATTTCCGCCATGCCGACCAATCTTTATGGCCCTGGGGACAATTTTTACCTGAACTCCAGCCATGTCCTGCCCGCGCTGATCCGCAAAGCGCATGAAGCGAAGCTGGCCAAGGCGGACAGTATCACCATCTGGGGCACCGGCAGTCCGTTGCGCGAATTTCTGCACAGCGATGATTGCGCCGATGCGTTGGCTTTCCTGTTGCAGAATTATTCTGGCCATGAACATGTCAATGTCGGCAGCGGCAGCGACCTCAGCATTTATGCTCTTACGGAAATGGTGTGTAGCGCGGTCGGTTTTGAAGGCGACATTGTTCGCGACCCCAGCAAGCCCGATGGCACGCCGCGCAAGCTGATGTCCGCCGACACACTTCGTGCGTTGGGCTGGGCGCCTTCGATCCCGCTGGAACAAGGCATTGCAGGGACGTATCGCTGGTATCTGGACAATCACGCTTCCAAAGCCGGGTGACGAAAATGCCGGATTCTTCCACCGCGGCAAAAAGATCGCTGAAGATACTGATCTATGGCATCAACTACGCGCCCGAACCGACCGGGATCGCGATCTATTCCACCGAGATGGCCGAGTATTTTGCACGCGCCGGGCACAATGTTCAGGTGGTGACGGGGCGTCCCTATTATCCGGGCTGGAAAATCATGGCTGGGCACCGGGCATGGACCTATGGTCCGGCATTGGAAAATGCTGTCCCGGTGCTGCGCTGTCCGCACTATATTCCCGCTAATCCGAGCGGCCTGAAACGCATCCTCCATCATGCCAGCTTTGCGCTGTCCAGCCTGTTGCCGATGCTGTGGAAAGGCCTGACGGGGCGCCCGGACATTGTTCTGGTGTTGGCCCCGTCGCTGATCGCCGCGCCGGTTGGCCGGATTGCGGCCTTGTTTGGCGGATCCAAATCGTGGCTGCATATTCAGGATTTCGAGGTTGAGGCGGCCTTCGCAACCGGGCTTCTCGCCCCCGATGGCCGCGCGGCCCGGCTAGCCCGATCGTTTGAACGGACGGTCCTGACCCGGTTCGATGTCATCAGCACGATTTCGCCGCAAATGCGCAAGAAGCTGTCTGAAAAGGGTATCGCTGCCCATAAAATTACCGAATTTCGTAATTGGAGTGATATTTCAGCGATATATCCGAGCAACGATCCATCGCCCTATCGAGCACAATGGGGCATAACATCGCCGCATGTCGCGCTATATTCGGGCAGTGTCGGCAACAAGCAAGGCATCGAATTGTTGGTCGATGCGGCGCGCAAATTGCACCACCGCAGCGACCTGACCTTTGTCATATGTGGCCAAGGACCGCACCGTGAGCGGCTGGAGCAACTGGCATCTGGCCTCAGCAACATCCAGTTTCACGATTTGCAACCCAAAGAATCGCTTAATGCGCTGTTAAACATGGCAACGATACATCTGTTGCCACAACTGGAGGATGCCGCCGATCTGGTCCTGCCATCCAAGCTGACCAATATGCTGGCGTCGGGCCGTCCGGTGATCGCGACAACGCTGAAAGGGACCGGGTTAGCCGACGAGCTTATTGATTGCGGCTTGATAACCCCGCCGGGCGATCTGGAACGTTTTAGCGCGGCGATAGAGACATTGATGGACAATGCGGATATGGCAACGCAATTGGGTAAGGCCGCACGCCAGGCCGCCATTGACCGGATCGCGAGGGACAGCGTTTTGGGGCGGGTACAAAGCCAAATGCAGCAAGTGGTTTCAACGGGGCAGTTTTTGCAAGAGGATCAACACCGGTGAACAGGGTGCACTTGGTCAGATATTTTCGTGGCTCGGACGATTTCATGGTAATCGGCGGCTGCACCGCGACACTTGGTCTTTTGGCAAATGGTGATAACACCGGTAAGGAAGCGCAATAGTGGCTTCATCGGCGCGGAAGTTGGCGATTGTCGGTGCCTATGGCGGCGTCAATGTGGGGGACGAATTGATCCTGCACTGCGCGATGTCTTTGGCCAAGAACGCTGGCTATGACGCGTCGCCGAATGTCATCGGTGGCCGGGATCGATACGGGGAGTTTTGGGACCGGCCGGGTAGTCCATCAAGCTATGTCAGTTGGCGAAGTCCCTTACGCGCCGCTCGAGCCGTCATGGGCCGGGATCTTTTTATCGGCGGCGGTCAGATTATCGACGGACGCGCCGGGATACGCAATCCGGCGACCCAATTGGGCCTTTCACTCGCCGCCCGGTTGACCGGCGGGCGGGTTGGATTTGGCGGGGCCGGGGCAGCGTTTCTGAATGCTGGCGTGCCGAGG
>JBGSLY010000181.1:0-2759 GCA_041740435.1 Parasphingorhabdus sp. | reverse complement strand
TACGCCATTGCCACCCGGCATCGTGGGCAATCGCGCGCGTATAGGGAATAGGCGGGCGCACGCTGGCGGTCTGCATCGCAATGGCCGAATCGCAGGGTAGGAAGTTGCTCCAGTCATCATAGCCGACATGCATCGCCCCTTCGATCAGCAGCGCGCGAAACCCGGTGCAATCGAGGAACAAATCGCCTTCAATCCGCTCCCCCGATTCAAGATGCAGCGCGCGGATATATCCGTTGCTGTCATCCAGTTCGACCTGCGCGATCTTGCCCTCGACCCGCTTTGCCCCGTCGGCCTCCGCCAATTTTCGTAGGAATTTGGCATAGAGCGCGGAATCAAGCTGATAGGCATAGTTCATCCGGTTTTCCGGCAGATGCGCAAACTTGCCCTGATAGGCAGCAATCAATTCCAGGCAATAATTGTCATAGTTTTGGTTATGGCCCCTGGTGAGGCCGTGCATCCAGAAATGCTGAAAACCTGCCGTCCAATGGTCGCGTCCGGTTAGGCCGAAGGAATGAAAATATTTCTCCCCATCGACCTTCCAGTTTTCAAATTCGATGCCCAGTTTGAAGGTCGCTTGTGTCTCGCGCATAAACTCGGCTTCGCTAATGCCGAGCAAACGGTTGTAGGTGACCAGCGGCGGAATCGTGCTTTCCCCGACACCGACGGTGCCAATCGCGTCGGATTCGATAAGCGTCAGATCTATGGCCCCGCCCATGGTTCGGGCAAGAGCCGCCGCCGCCATCCAGCCAGCGGTCCCGCCGCCTGCGATAATTATCCGGCGCATAAATTACTCCTGAACATTTTTTCAATCATCGGGTTAGGCCCCGCAGCAATTTTGCCCGGATCTGGCCAGCGGACTCGGCTGTCAGAGGAGCAAGAATACCTCTGGCTTCCGCTGGAATATGCGCAGTGACCGCATCTTCATTGTCGAAAACATAATGGTCGAACAAACCGCGCCACCGGGCCTTTTCCTCTGGCGGTAGGTCCCGAAAAGCCAATATGGCATGGTATAAGGCATCTTCCGGCTTACCCAGATAGGCGGGCACATCGCGCCACCAGTAATTGACCAAAATGTTGAACGGGTCCAGCCCCTCGACATGGTGCCACCATAGCGAGGGAACGAACACCGCGTCACCCGGTTCCAACTCTGCAACCTGCGCATGGGCCAGTGCCTCGGCAAATCGCGGATGCGCAGTCAGGTCGGGATTGCGGAAATCCACCATGCTGACCGCTCGCCCGGCGGGCGTGTTCTCCAGCGGGCCGACATAGAGATTGCCCAGCTGTTCCGGCGGAAAAATCGTGAAACGTCGGCGGCCGGCAGCACAAATGGCCAAGTTATCGGGCACATCGTTATGCGCGGCAATGCGGGTGCGGGTGCCGATCCAGATGCTGGCGATTGGCTTTCTTGTCCCTAGCGGCAAGGAGTTTTCCTGCCCCAGCCCTTCGAAATAATCATCTATATCGACCGAGGATAAATAGATGACCGGCGCGTCGGGGTTATGTTCATTGGCGGCAATGCCATCGAAAATAGAGTCCAGCGGACCTTGTGCCATGCGAAAATTCATTCCCATGGCCGCGTCATAGAATAGCCGGTCACCAGCACCGGGCGTGCCGATATTGACCGAAAAATTCCGATTGCGCCGGTGTTGGAGCAAATAGGCGCGGGCAGCCGCACTGCCTTCCCGGCCTGCCTGCACCAGAGGCCAGTTGGAGGCCAGATTGCGGACCAAAAACGGCGTGCTGGCGGAGGCAAGACGCGCATCAAGGTCCGCCAGCGCGACTTCCGCTTCCGTCACGCGGGGCAGATTATCGAAGATCGAGCCTAGATCAGCCATGACCACGCGCATTTTTGCGCCGCACCAACTTGGTCAAATTGCCCAGCGATGCAATGGCCATGTACACGGCTTCCAAATGGCCCAAAGCATGCAGTTCATTCAACATGGCCGGTTCGAGCGCGGCCAATTTGGCTTCGTCGATCAGATGATATCCGACCAGCCGATTACTGCTGCCATCATCCAAAGTTACGTCCATTGAAAACGGCTCAAGCAGTTCGTAGCGGCGAAGTAAGGTGTAAAACTCGCCGCTGGCCCGGTATCCAGCGTCCAGAGCGCCCAACATATCGGCAATTTTCTCAAGATACGGCGTTGGCTTTCCTTCATCATCAAACACCCGCATACCATGCTCTGCCCCCGCAACACGGGGATGATCCATATCGACGTGCACCTGACCAGGAGCATCATCATCCTGTCCGCGTCCGACCAGAAACGGCTGGATTGCAGTTGACAGCGGCTTGCAAGATGCGTCCCAACGATCACCTTGAAGAAACAGGTTTTCGCCCGGGGCAAGGCCGAACAAGGCATGCGCAGAAAACGCGCCACTTTCCGCATCAAGCCGAAACAGGATCGGAAACTCGCAGGCCAGTCGTTTAAACTCCGCCGGGATCGCCAGACAGGCCATCACACCATCGCCCAACAGCGCCCCCGCCTCGGTCCGCACTCGCAAATGTAAATGATCGGCCGGATTTAAAATCTGGTGGTTGCTCATGATCCGGTCAATGCTCCTTGAAGCTGATGGGCAGCGGAACCTGCCCCTAAATATCCGCGATTGCTTGGCAAAGCCGCCACCAAAGCGCGGCCTCGTTCGTGCACTTCCAATAGACGGGCTGCTGCGTCCATCGCTGTTTTTGGCCCGAGTGATTTTATCACGGGCGGCGGGGCAAAGCCCATTCCGTAAAGCACATATTGCTGGCTGGCGGCAGA
>JBGSLY010000180.1:0-6146 GCA_041740435.1 Parasphingorhabdus sp. | reverse complement strand
TGGCGCTGCTGGGCCGCGTCGGACGGACGTGGCGGCAGGGGCGGATGCGGGCGCTGAACGCATGAAGGGCCGCTTGCTCCTCTGGGTGCCGCTGGCGCTGTTCGGCCTGTTCTTCGGGGTGTTTGCCGCTGGCCTGATCATTCCCAAGGACGATGTCATCGCATCGCGGATGGTGGGAAAGCCCATGCCGCAATTCAGCCTGCCGCCCGCCGTGCCGCAAAATCCGGCGCTGTCGAGCCGCGATCTAGCGACCGGCAAGCCGCAACTGCTCAATATTTTTGCTAGCTGGTGCCTGCCCTGTATCGCGGAGGCCCCGCATCTGATGGCGATGCAGCGCGCCGGGGTGACGATCAACGCGATCGCCATTCGCGACACGACCAGAGATGTAAATCAGTTCCTGTCGCGCCACGGCAACCCTTATACGCGGATCGGCCGTGATGATGTGAGCGCGGTGCAATTGGCGATAGGGTCTTCGGGTGTGCCTGAAACCTTTGTCATCGATGGCAAGGGGCGGATTGTCCACCAGCATGTCGGCGACATTCGCGCGGAGGATGTGCCCGAACTGATGCAGATTCTGGAGGATGCGCGATGAGGGGGCTTTTCTTGCTTCTCGCCGCTTTGTTCAGCGTGCCCACATTGGCGCAAGACTCGATGCCGCCTGCGCCTTATGCCTATCGTCAGCTCGAGAATCCGGCGCAGGAGGCAGAAGCAAAGGCCTTGATGGAGGAACTGCGCTGCCTGAAGTGCCAGAGCCAGTCGATTGCCGACAGCGACGCACCAATGGCGGGGGACATGCGCAGCCAAGTGCGCGAACGCATTGCCGCTGGACAAAAGCCAGAGGAAATTCGCAGCTGGCTGATCGAAAGCTATGGGGATTGGGTCAGCTATAATCCGCCGATGAGTGGACAGACCCTTGTTCTATGGTTGCTGCCATTGCTTTTATTAGGGGCCGGTTTGTGGTTGGCGCGCGGGCTTTTCCGGCGGCGCGGAAAGGATAGCTGATGGGCTGGCTTATTCTGCTCGGCATGGTGGCGGTATTGTTTGGTGCGCTGCTGTGGCTCGGGAAAATCGAGCGCAAGGTCATCGAACTGGTTGGCGCGGCTTTGCTGCTCGGCGTCGCGGGCTATGCTTGGCAGGGTCATCCGGGCTTAGCCGGAACGCCGGTCGAAGCGGTGCAAAAGCCTGATGTGTTTGACGAAAGCACCATCGCCTCGCGCGGTAAGATGGGAGAGCGCTTCGGCTCGGCCAGCGAATGGCTGGTGTTCGCCGATGCGCTTAATCGAGCGGGACAGCATGCGGCGGCGGCCAATTATTTGCGCAACGGCACGCGTGAACACGGCGAAAATCCGGATTTATGGGTTGGACTGGGCAATGCCCTGGTGGTCCATGCCGAAGGCATCATCACCCCGGCGGCGGAATTTGCCTTCCAAAAGGCGGCACAGATTTCGCCCGAGCATCCCGGTCCGCCCTTCTTCATGGGGCTTGCTCTGGCGCAGACCGGCAAGGTCGATGACGCGCGGATCATCTGGCGGGAACTGCTGGACCGCAGCCCGGCGGATGCACCGTGGCGCGCTGATCTGGAGGCGCGGTTGGCGCAGATTGGGCAGGCCATGCCGCCGGTTTCCAGCGCTGAGGCTCAGAAATAGGCACTGCCGGAAAAACTATCCGTTCAGTGGCTCACCCGAAGCGTACGCTTTATTATACCACCACCAGAAAAGAGGCGGCAGCAGCAACTCCAGTGCCCATAAAAACTGGAAGAATGAGTTCGGCAAGCCAACCTGCCATGCCGAAATCCCGCGAGAGATACCGCCGGCAAAGAAAACGATCAGCAGGAAAAACAAGGGGCCACCGCGCTTGGCCAAATCTTGGCTACACCAGATCACCGCTGCCCCAAAGCCGCCAAACAGTGTTGCATAAAACCTGTCTTCGCTGTCCATTGTTGCATTGACCGGGATCGATCCGGGGATCGCGGAAGGTCCAACGGCAATATGGATCAGGCTAATCAAGATACAGATCGCCCCGAAAAGGAAAATCAATGGTTTCAATTCCGCTTTCAAGCTGGCCTCCCCTTGGATAGTTCGTCAGTCAGAAACCTAACACATTTTCAATTTTCATCCAAACCCCGCCAAGGAAAATTCCCCCGGTTTTGAGGAACCGCCTATGTGCTAGGAAGTTGTGGTTTCTGCGATCATTCGACCACAGCACATTTTTAATGTCCAGAAGGTCAAATGGTATGAAAGCCTTCGATCAGGTTATATTGCGCTGCATCATCGACCGTGCTATCGGCGCGCGCTTGTTGCGGCTTCGCGGCAAGCCGAGTCTCTGACGCAGAGACGGGAAACAGTTACGGATCGCGAGTGTATGACGGATTCTGCGGCAAAGTCGAAACGTGCGATCACCCAGCGGCGACACAGCCATGGTTCCCATCACAATAATGGCGCGCTGGCAAAATTGGCGGTCGGGGCGATTGGTATCGTTTTCGGCGATATCGGCACCAGTCCGATTTATGCGTTTCGTGAAACCTTTACCGGCCATCATCCGTTAGCCCTAGATGCCGAGCATATTTTTGGCGTGGTTAGCCTGATTTTCTGGTCGATGACTTTGGTCGTGTCGATCCAATATGTGTCGATCCTGATGCGCGCGGACAATAAGGGGCAGGGGGGTAGTCTGGCGCTAGTGGCGCTGATATCCCGGTCGCTGCGCAAATCCCGATTTGGCTTTCTGGCCGTGCTCTTGGGGGTCTTTGCGACCGCGCTGTTTTATGGCGACAGTATGATTACCCCGGCGATTTCGGTGTTGTCGGCGGTGGAAGGCATAACCGTCGTCAATCCAGCAATGGCCCCCTTGGTGTTACCGATTGCGGTGGGTTTGCTGGTGTTTCTGTTCATGCTGCAATCGCGGGGAACCGCCAAGATCGGGGTGTTGTTTGCGCCGATTATGATGGTGTATTTCACTGTGCTGGCCGTGCTTGGCACGATCCACATTGTGCAAGCGCCGGAAATTCTGGCCGCACTCAACCCCTATTATGCCGTCCGGTTTTTCATCAACGATGGTTTTTCGGCCTTTCTGGCGCTGGGATCGGTCGTGCTGGCGGTGACGGGGGCTGAGGCGCTCTATTCCGACATGGGTCATTTTGGTCGCCGCCCGATGCGCTTTGCGTGGTTCGGCTTTGTCATGCCTGCGTTGCTCATCAACTATTTCGGTCAAGGCGCGATGATGATTTCGATGTCGAGCGCCGATGCGGCCGAAGCGATCAAGAACCCGTTCTTCCTGATGGCGCCTGATTTCCTGCGCCTGCCGCTGGTCATCCTTGCGACCTTGGCGACATTCATTGCCAGTCAGGCTGTGATTTCCGGCGCGTTTTCGGTAACGCATCAGGCGATTCAGCTGGGCTTTATTCCGCGTCTCACCATCAAGCACACCAGCCAAACCGAAGCCGGGCAAATTTACATCCCTTTTATCAACTGGCTGCTGATGTTTGCGGTCATCCTGCTGGTGCTGACCTTCCAGACCAGTTCCAATCTGGCCTCGGCTTATGGTATCGCGGTGACCGGTGCGATGCTGATCGATACCGCGTTGATGGCGATTTTGCTTCTCACCTTCTGGAAATGGAAGTGGTGGGCGGCGGTGCCGATTATCGCGGTGTTTATCGTGGTCGATGGCTCCTATTTCCTCGCCAATGCGACCAAAATCCCGGACGGCGGATGGTTCCCGCTGCTGGTCGGGGCTTTCGCCTTTTTGCTGCTGACCACATGGTCGAAAGGGCGGCAGTTGATGCGCGCACGGATGGACGAGGTGGCGATGCCGGTGGAAATTTTCACGCGCTCGGCGGTCAACAGCGCGGCCCGCGTATCGGGCACCGCGATTTTCATGGCTTCGTCCTCCGCGGGGGTACCCTCGGCGCTGTTGCACAATATCAAGCATAACAAGGTGATCCACGAACGGGTCATCATCCTGACGGTGAACATCAAGGAAGTGCCCTATGTCGATCCGCACGAGCGGATAGAGGTCAAGGATCTGGGCGATGGTTTCTACCGGGTGGTGTTGCACTTTGGCTTTATGCAGGACCCGCATATTCCGGATACACTGAAAGACGTGAAAACCTGCGGCGCGCCGTTTGATATGATGACCACCAGTTTCTTCCTGTCGCGCCAGACGCTGCTGGCGTCAAAACGGCCGGGCATGCCGATCTGGCGGGAAAAGCTGTTTGCTTGGATGTTGCGCAATGCAGCGACCGCGATGGAGTTTTTCAAGCTGCCAACCAACCGGGTTGTGGAGCTGGGGAGCCAGATGGAGATATGAGCCGGCTTGCAATAATCCGCCGCAATATGGGGTAGCAATGCGGATTGGGCTCCACTAGATAGCCGCTATTCGATTCACCCCATGACCGTTGGACCATGCCGACCATGAAAATTGCCATCGCATCCGATCATGCCGCGCTCGAAATGAAAGCGGCGCTTACCGCCTATCTTAGCGAAATGGGACATGCGGTCCACGATTTGGGACCGCATAGCAGCGATAGCGTCGATTACCCCGATTTTGGCTATGCGCTGGCCCAGGCGATAGCAGCTGGCGAAGCAGATTTCGGCGTCGCGCTGTGTGGATCGGGTATCGGCATTTCCATGGCCGTCAATCGCCACCCCACCTGCCGCTGCGCCTTGGTGTCCGACAATCTTTCGGCCCGGCTGTCACGGGAGCATAATAATGCCAATGTCATCGCCATGGGCGCGCGGCTCATCGGTATTGAAACCGCCAAGGATTGCCTGACCGCTTTTCTGGCCACTGAATTTGGCGGGGATCGCCACCAACACCGGGTCGACAAATTGTCCGCACCCAATTTTGCAGGAGAACATGCATGAGCACCGCCGCCCTTGATCGCCCGACTGACATCATGCACGGTTTCTGGCATGATGATCTTGCTGCTGCCGACCCCGAAATTGCCGAGGCCATTGGCCATGAACTGAAACGGCAACAGGACAAGATCGAGCTGATCGCGTCGGAAAACATCGCGTCGAAGGCAGTGTTGCAAGCCGCCGGATCAATCTTCACCAACAAATATGCCGAAGGTTATCCCGGCAAGCGCTATTACGGCGGCTGCGAATATGCCGATGTCGTCGAAACGCTGGCGATTGAGCGGGCGAAAAAGCTGTTCGGATGCGATTTTGCCAATGTGCAGCCCAATTCGGGTAGCCAGATGAATCAGGCGGTATTTCTGGCGCTGCTCAATCCCGGTGACAGCTTCATGGGGCTCGACCTCAATTCGGGCGGGCATTTGACCCATGGTTCGCCGGTCAATATGTCAGGGAAATGGTTCCACCCCATTCCCTATGGCGTGCGTCCAGAGGACCAGCGGCTCGATATGGACCAAGTCGCCCGATTGGCGCGGGAACACCGGCCCAAGCTGATCATCGCGGGCGGCACCGCTTACTCTCGCGTTTGGGATTTTGCGGCGTTTCGTGCGATTGCCGATGAAGTTGGCGCGCTGCTGCTGGTCGATATGTCGCATTTTTCCGGACTGGTCGCTGGCGGTGCACACCCCAGCCCATTCCCGCACGCGCATATCGTGACCTCGACCACACACAAAAGCCTGCGCGGACCGCGTTCGGGGATCATCCTGACCAATGACGAGGGTCTGGCCAAAAAACTCAACAGCGCGATTTTCCCCGGCTTGCAAGGCGGCCCATTGATGCACATCATCGCCGCCAAGGCGGTGGCGTTTCGGGAAGCATTGCGGCCCGAGTTCAAAATCTACGCTCACCGCATCGTCGAAAACGCCCGCGCGCTCTCGGCCAGTATCATGGACCAAGGGCTGGGCGTGGTTTCGGGCGGAACCGACAATCACCTGATGCTGGTCGATTTAACGCCCAAGGACGTGACCGGCAAGGCGGCGGAAAAGGGCCTCGACCGCGCTTGGCTGACCTGCAACAAAAACGGTATCCCGTTTGACAAGCGTTCGCCCTTTATCACCTCTGGCATTCGTCTCGGCACCCCGGCGGGGACCACGCGCGGCTTTGGCCCTGCGGAGTTTCAAGAAATTGGCCGGCTGATTGCCGAGGTCGTCGACGGCCTGTCGCGCAACGGCGATGAAGGCGACGCGCAAGTCGAAGAACGGGTCCGGCGTCAGGTCAGTGAACTGACCGTCCGCT
>JBGSLY010000179.1:0-1980 GCA_041740435.1 Parasphingorhabdus sp. | reverse complement strand
ACACGAAGGCATTAAGGATTTGGGGAGTTGCGAGTGTACCGTATTTGCTCGCAAAGCGGGGAAAATACGCGGGATGAATTCCCGGGAAATTGGCATTAGAAATCAGAAATCGGAAAAATATGTTCAAAAAAATACTCATCGCCAACCGCGGCGAAATTGCTTGCCGGGTTATTCGTACCGCACAGAAAATGGGCATCGCGACCGTTGCGGTGTATTCCGATGCGGATGCGCGCGCACCCTATGTCCGGATGGCGGATGAGGCAGTGCATATCGGGCCTTCGCCGGCGGCGGAATCCTATTTGATTGCCGACAAGATTATCGCCGCGTGCAAGGCAACAGGCGCAGAGGCGGTGCATCCGGGCTATGGTTTTCTGTCCGACCGCACCAGCTTTGCGGAAGCATTGAAGGCCGAGGGCATCGCCTTTATCGGCCCGCCGGTGAACGCGATTGCGGCGATGGGCGACAAGATTGAATCGAAGAAACTCGCGCTCAACGCCGGGGTCAATGTGGTGCCGGGCTTTGTCGGTGAGATTGACGATACCGAACATGCGGTGCGGATTTCGGAAGAAATCGGCTATCCGGTGATGATGAAAGCGTCGGCCGGCGGCGGCGGCAAGGGGATGCGGCTCGCCTATAATGAGCAGGACGTGCGCGAAGGATTTGAGGCGACCAAGCGCGAAGGGCTGAATAGCTTCGGTGATGACCGCGTGTTTATCGAGAAGTTCATCCTGAACCCGCGCCATATCGAAATCCAGATTTTGGGCGATCAGCACGGCAATATCCTGTACCTCAACGAACGCGAATGTTCGATCCAGCGCCGCCCTCAAAAGGTGGTCGAAGAAGCGCCATCGCCGTTCGTGACCCCCAAGATGCGCAAGGCGATGGGCGAGCAATGCGTCGCTCTGTCGCGCGCGGTGGGCTATTATTCCGCTGGTACAGTGGAGCTAATCGTATCCGGCGCGGACCCTACGGGCGAGAGCTTTTACTTCCTGGAAATGAACACCCGGCTTCAGGTCGAGCATCCGGTGACAGAGGCGATAACCGGTATCGATCTGGTCGAACAGATGATCCGCGTGGCCTATGGTGAAAAACTCGCCATGACACAGGACGATATCAGAATCGACGGTTGGGCGATCGAAAACCGCGTCTATGCCGAAGACCCCTATCGCGGATTTCTGCCGTCAACCGGACGACTGACCAGATATCGCCCGCCGGTCGCTGGCTGGACCGATGACGGGGCAGAAAATGGCCGCCGCGGCGTTGACGGCATCCGGGTCGATGACGGGGTCTATGAAGGCGGCGAAGTGTCGATGTTCTATGACCCGATGATCGCCAAACTGGTCACCTGGGGGCAAACCCGCGACGAGGCGGCGGACTTGCAAATCGAAGCGCTCGACAGGTTTGAAATCGAAGGCCTGGGCCACAATATCGATTTCGTCAGCGCGATACTGCAGCATCCCCGGTTTCGCTCCGGGGACCTCACCACCGGCTTTATCGCCGAGGAATATCCCGACGGCTTTAGCGGTGCTGCGGTTGATGAAAAGTTGGTCCCATCGCTGGCCGCCATCGCTGGTTTTGCCGCTACCGCAGAAGCGGACCGGGCGCGCCGGGTTGACGGGCAACTGGGCGAACGGCTGCGTCCGCCCGCGCATTGGCAAGTCGCCATCGTCGGCCGCGAGATGGCGGTACAGATGACCCCGGATGCGATATTTGTCGATGGGACAGAGATTGCGCTCGCCATGGAATATACCCCCGGTGACCGGCTGATACTGGCCGAATTGGATGATGCTCCGCTATCGGTCAAGATCGCCAAGACCCGCAGTGGTTTTGCCTTGACCACGCGCGGCGCAAAACATCTGGTTCGCGTGCTGCCCGATCATGTTGCAAAGCATGCGGTGCACATGATCGAGAAGATTCCCCCCGATATGTCCCGCTTTCTGCTGTGCCCGATGCCAGGCTTGCTGGTTGCGCTGCACGTTG
>JBGSLY010000178.1:0-2520 GCA_041740435.1 Parasphingorhabdus sp. | reverse complement strand
GGCCTGCCTGCACTGGGCATCACGTCCACCCCGCTGGCCAGCGTCGCGCACGGCTGGATGGACCGGTACCGGCTGCACGGCCGATTTGGCGCGAGGGCCAAGGCATGAGCGAGACGCTGACCGCGATTATCCTGGGCATTGTCGAGGGGATTACCGAATTTTTGCCGGTATCTTCGACCGGACACCTCATTCTGGCGACCGAGCTTCTTGGCTATGATGCGCAGAAATGGGCGGTGTTCAACATTGCAATCCAACCGGGCGCGATTCTGGCGATTGTCGTGCTGTATTGGCGGACCTTTCTGGATGTCTTCACCGGTTTGTTCACGTGGCAGGGCGATGCGGTTGCCTTTGTCCGCAACCTGCTGCTGGCGTTTTTCCCGGCGGTGGTGCTGGGGCTGGTCTTTGGCGATGCGATAGAGGCGATGTTGGAGAATGCGGTCATTGTCTGCTGGGCGCTGATCATTGGCGGGTTTGCGATTCTGCTGGTGGAGAAATACGCGAAGCCGGTTGAGTCGGGCGGCGTGTCGGGCGTGTCGGTGCGGCAATCGGTGATGATCGGGCTGGTCCAGTGTATCGCGATGATCCCCGGGGTCAGCCGCTCCGGCGCTACCATCCTTGGCGCGATGGCCTTTGGCGTGGACCGCAAAACGGCGGCGGAGTTCAGCTTTTTTCTCGCGCTACCCACGCTGACCGGGGCGACGGTGTTGCAATTGTTCAAGCACCGCGATTCGGTGACCAGCGACGATATGGGACTGATTGCCATAGGTTTTGTGGTGTCGTTTGTGGTCGCTCTGGTGGTGGTTAAGGGCTTTATTTCGATTGTCACCCGCTTTGGCTTTGGACCATTTGCCTGGTATCGCATTGTCGCGGGGGCGGTTGGATTGGTTTGGCTGACGAACAGATAGGTCCGAAACGGTATTAAAAATTGCCGATGCGATGCGAAAATTTCCATCCAATGCCATTATCGTGCAACGTATAGGTAATACATGCTGACCTATATGCTATTTTTTTGGTGACTTTGCCACCCATTTGGCCTATGCCATGGTGATGGAGGGGTAGGCTTTCGCATCCCCATAGCGATGCCGATGATCGGTTGAGCATTCAAAAAGGTGCATGTCATGGCGAACGACCCCATGCTGAAATTTGTCGCGACCGGGCAAAGCTATCCGGAGAAGCGCGCGCCGGATTTGCGGGCCGAGGATTTCCGTGAGATCGCCGACCGTTATGCGCCCGATACTGCCGCGGAGCAGGCTTCGCGTTGTTCGCAATGCGGCGTGCCCTATTGCTCGGTGCATTGCCCGCTGCACAACCATATCCCCGACTGGCTGCGGCTGACGGCGGAAGGGCGGCTGCGGGAGGCGTTTGAGATGTCGAACCTGACCTCGACCATGCCGGAAATTTGCGGGCGAATCTGTCCGCAGGACCGGCTGTGTGAGGGCAATTGCGTCATCGAGTTTTCTGGCCATGGCGCGGTGACCATCGGGGCGGTGGAGAAATACATCACCGACACTGCATGGGAACAGGGCTGGGTGGAGCCGCTCGCGCCGGGCAAGCCGCTGGGGCAATCGGTCGGGATTATTGGCGCGGGACCAGCCGGGTTGACCGCAGCCGAATATCTGCGCGTCGCGGGCTATGACGTGCATGTCTATGACCGGCATGATCGGGCAGGGGGCTTGCTGACCTATGGCATCCCCGGTTTCAAGCTGGAAAAGCCCGTCGTGATGCGCCGCGTGGAGCGGTTGGCAGCGGGCGGCATTGTTTTTCACGCGGATTTTGAGGTCGGCCGCGATGCCTCGCTCGACGATTTGCGGGCGAAGCATGATGCGGTGCTGATTGCGACTGGTGTTTATGCGGCGCGCGAAATTGCAGTGCCCGGAACCGGTGCGCCGGGGGTGGAGGCGGCGCTCGACTATCTGATCGCGTCCAACCGCAAGAGCTTCGGCGACGATGTGCCCGATTTTGAGAATGGGCGCTTTGACGCGGCGGGCAAGAATGTCGTGGTAATCGGCGGCGGCGATACCGCGATGGACTGTGTCCGCACCGCAGTGCGGCAAGGCGCAAAGTCGGTCAAATGCCTCTATCGCCGCGACCGGGAAAATATGCCGGGATCGCAGAACGAAGTGAAGAACGCGGAGGAAGAGGGCGTCGAATTTGTCTGGCTGTCCGCGCCCAAAGCGTTTGAGGGGACAGCGCATGTCAGCGGCGTGATCGCGCATAAAATGCGGCTCGGCGCGCCCGATGCGGGCGGACGGCGCACGCCAGAGGTGGAGCCGGACAGCGATTTCCACCTGCCCGCCGATCTGGTGATCAAGGCGCTGGGCTTTGACCCGGAGGACCTGCCGGTGCTGTTCGGCGCGCCCGATCTCAATGCCACCCGCTGGGGCACGCTGCGCGTTGATCATCGCAATATGATGACCAACCTCGACGGCGTGTTCGCCGCCGGAGACATTGTGCGCGGCGCGTCGCTGGTCGTCTGGGGCATCCGCGATGGCCGCGATGTGACCGAACATATGCACCGGT
>JBGSLY010000177.1:0-2604 GCA_041740435.1 Parasphingorhabdus sp. | reverse complement strand
CATACTGACAGGCAACGGCGGTAACGACCGGTTGATAGGCGGCATCGGTGACGATGTGCTGAATGGCGGCGATAATGACGACCGGTTGGAAGGCGGCACCGGTGATGACGAACTCAATGGTGGCAATGGAGCCGATTTGCTGGTCGGCGGTGGTAGCGGAGATGCCGACCAGTTGAGTGGCGGTGGCGGTGACGACACCTATCAAGTGCAGGATAGCGCCGATGTGGTGTTTGAAGCGCTAAACGGGGGTAGCGACCTAATCCGCACCGGGCTGGATTATGTGCTACCCGACCATGTAGAGCGGCTCGTCATTCTGGCGACTGCGCGCAATGCGACGGGCAACAGCCTCGACAATACCATTGTCGGCACCGGCGGCGGCGATACGATTTTGGGGCTAGGTGGGGCGGATACTTTGCGTGGCGGATCGGGGTTGGATACGATCCAGGGCGGGTCCGGAATTGACATAATCGACGGTGGTGCTGGCAAGGATACCATGACTGGGGGTGCTGACAAAGATACCTTCCAGTTCCGCTTCCTGAGTGATTTTAACACCACGCGTGCAACCGCTGATGTGATCACCGATTTTAACAAGGGCGCTGGAGAGAAAATCCAGATCAACCTGATCGACGCCATCACAAGCACCGGCGCTGACGACGACTTTGAGTGGATCGCGAGCAACAGCTTCAGCGGCACCGCTGGTGAGCTTCGCTTTCAGCAGGTTGGCAGTAGCACCTTTGTTGAAGGCGATGTCAATGGTGATGGAACCGCCGATCTGGTGATCAAGCTAGATGGCTTGATCGCCCTTACTGCAACCAGTTTCATCGGCGTGAAAGACCTGCAACCCAATCGGGAAGTGGTAGATTTTGATGTTTTTGACGGGGCGATAGGCTTGCGGCAAGGCGATTGGCGGCACGCAGACGGGTACGAGTACTTATTATAGTATAAATTCCGTGATTATAAATATTATCAAGATAATTAAAATTTATATTAAAAATTCATGCTAAAATTTGAAGTTCCAGAGCTTTAATAAATTTGAAGCGCGTATGTAGGCGTTTCTTTTGAATCTGCCAAATTAATTGGTACTATCGTGCTTGAAACGGATTGATTGAAATTACTCGTATTGTGTCGTGACTTTTTGGTTTTCAGCGCCTCAATCTCTGCCTCGCGCAGTTTCAGATAATCATTGCGGGCGTCCGCATAGGGGTTGGCGGATTGCTCGCGGATTTCCTGGATGCGCGAATCGTTTTCGATCCGCTGGTTGAGGGATGTGGTGACCCCGGCGGCCAGGCCAAAAACGGGGGTGTTAATCGGCCTACCATAACCCAAAGGCACTAGAAAACGATCTACCGCGTCGCCGAACAGGTCGCGCGCCGTGGTCGATCCGACCAGCGGCAGATACATATATTTGCCCGGCTTAACGCCGTAATAGCCCAGCGTGTTGGCAAAACCGTTGTAGGTATAGGGCAGCTTCAAGCCCGGCTTTGCCGCCATATCCACTAGGCCGCCAAAACCCAATGTGCTGTTGATCGCAAAACGCGCCGCGGTTTCGATAGCTTTGCCGGGTTTCAGCTGCAGCATATAGTTCAGGAAGTTGACCGGCTCCCCCAGATTACGCAGAAAATTGCGCATGCCACGCCGGATCGGCTTGGGCAGGGTTTCACCATAGGCCTTGGCCAACGGGCCCACAAAGGCTTCGTCAATCTCCTGCGCCAGTTCGAAGGTATCCATGCTGAGCGAGTCAATCGCATCCGCCGCCGGTTGGCCTTCGACCACGATATCGGGATTTGCCGGACCATTCTGGTCTGAGAATGCCAAACGTTGCCCGGCCCCCTGGTCGGACCAATTGAGGTCATATGCGAGCGCAGCGGGCGCGCTTTCGCTCGAGAGCGGTCCCCCAATCGGATTGCCAATTTCCGGCGCAGTAAGCCCGCCGATATGGACCGGAATGTCATCAACGGTCAGAGCGGCAAGCTGCTCCGTTTCAGCCGCGCCGATTTCCAGCGCGAGCATGGGCTGATCTTCCGCGCCCGCGCCGGATAGTGAAACCACCATCGCCATAACCGCTGCCGGACTGCCCATTTTCTAACGTCTCCTTTGCCCGTTCGGTTCTTATAAAGGCGTGTCCCGACATGAACAAGGCATGTGCGGCGGTCCGAAAATCAGACGGGTTCAATGAAACTGTCGAGCACCCGTTTGGTTCCCGCCTGTTCAAAGGCGATTTCCAGCTTGTTGCCTTCTTGGTCAACAACCTCTCCATAGCCAAATTTGCTATGGAACACCCGCTGGCCGATGGCGATATCATCGCGACCTTTGTTTCCCAAGGACACAGCGCTGCGCCGTGCCTCCTTGATCTGGGTTGGTTTGGTGTCGAACGATCCGCTATTTGATGCGCGTTGCCAACCCGGGCCGCGCTGTCCGGCCCGCGTCGCATTGGCGGCGGCGAGATGGGCGAAGGGATCGCTATGCTCGCTCCAATTGGCGCGCCAGAGCGATGCGCCGCCGGTCATACTGGTTTCGCTGTCAATATGTTCGGGCGGCAATTCGGCGATAAAGCGTGAGGGGATCGAACTGGTCCATTGCCCGTAAATCCGGCGGTTGGCGGCA
>JBGSLY010000176.1:0-6193 GCA_041740435.1 Parasphingorhabdus sp. | reverse complement strand
GCGGAGGGCAAAGGCGGATTCCGCGCCTATGACGTTGCATCCATTGGCAACAAGGGCTTTTCGGAACGGATCATAAGCGCGCCATTCTCTGCGATGGGGCATGACACCCATGTCAAAACCAAGAACGCCACTTGCATGGCGCTGGCCACCAACCAGCCGATTGCACCCACCCGCAACACGCCGGAATTGCGCGAGATTAATCAGGAGCAGCCGTTCCATCCGATCTATCACTATGCCTTTATCACCGACAGCATAGAGGGGCTGATCTTGGTCAATATCGATACGCTGGCCGATGGAGAGTTTCGCAACAACAAATTCACCCGTGCGCTGACGTGGAACGAAGGCGGGGTGCTGAACGGAGCGCGGCATATAACCTTAGCCGGGCATATTGCTTATATCACGACGGACGCGGGCTTAACGGTGGTCGACCTCAACGATCCGCTGAAGCCAGTACATCTAAAAACCGTGCCGCTGACCGATGCGCGGGCGACCGCAGTGCAGTTCCGCTACCTTTGGGTAACCGATAGCACCGGCGTGAAATTATTCGATGTCAGCACGTTAGAGGACCCCGTTGCGGTTCCCTCGGGCGACGTTCCGCTGCCCAATGCACAGCGGATTTATCTGGCCCGCACCTATGCCTATGTCGCGGCGAAGCAGGACGGACTGGTCATCCTCAATATCACCAAACCGGCCGCGCCCAAAATCTATGATCGGGTGACCTTTGGTGGAACGCTGAACGATGCAGAGGATGTAATTGTGGCGTCGACCAATGCAACCCTGTTCGCCTATATCGCCGATGGCCGCAATGGGCTGAAGGTGTTGCAACTGACTTCACCCGACAGCCAACCCAATTTTTACGGCTTCTCACCGCCGCCCAAGCCGGAGTTGATCGCATGGACCAAGACACCCAAACCGGCACTGGCATTGTCCAAAGGTCTCGACCGTGACCGCGGCGTTGACGAAACGGGAGGGCAGATGGCGGTGTTCGGACGATTGGGATCGCGGCCCTTTACCCGGAGCGAGCAGCAGCGTTTCTATTTGAACGCCCAAGGCAAACCCTATTCCGTCGTCAATGTCGCATCCTTGAATGACTGGATTGGTCCCGTCCCGCCAACGCTGGCGCGGCGCCCCTGATCTCTGGCCTGATCTCTGGCCTGAACTCTGACCTGACCCCTGAAAATTCGGGGCCGACGCCATACCCCACGCGCGTCGACCCCTCCCGCTGCCAAAGGCATCAGCCAATGACAATGGAATATAGAAAGGCTTCCCACCCGGGGGGAAGTGGGAAGCCAAACTCTATGATTTGTGAATGGGTTTAGCAGTCGCGGTCAATGGCGCGTCCGGCGACTGCGCCGACAACGCCGCCGATAATCGCGCCTTCGGTCCGGTCACCGCGACCGGCAATCTCGTTGCCCAGCAACCCGCCGGCAATCGCGCCGATGATGGTACCGCCAGTGCCGCTATCGCAATCATAACGGCGATAGTTGTTGTATCGACGGTCGTTGTAGTAACGGCGATCATTATAGACCCGGCGGTTGTCGTAATAGCCGCGGTTGCCGCGATAATATCCACGATTGTTTTGATATCCGCGATTGCCCTGATAGATGTCACCGGGACGATATTCCTGATAACCACGGTCGCGCGCTTCGGCGGGCGATGCAATGGCCATCGTGCCGATGGAAACGGCGGCGAGGGCAAGTGCGGCGAAGGTCTTCTTGAACATGGTCTTTCTCCTATCGGCTCGATGATGAGCGATTCGCGTTAATGATGATCTCCATCTAGATGAATGGAATTGAGTCTTTGCTGAATGCGCCGGTTATCGCAGGTTCATATTGAAACGCCTCATACCAACCCACATTATCCGCTTGGTCAAATCCACCGGCTATGGCATTCATCCGCTATGGCCAGTTTATGGGAAAAATATGCGGTTCCCCGCATTATCAATTGTGCATGCCGCCAACCGGCGATCATGGACGAACGGGCACGGTTGGTGCCGAAAGCATCCGGCAAAGTGCTGGAACTCGGTTGCGGCGGCGGCGCGAATTTGCGCTACTATGACCGAGGGCGAGTGAGCAGCCTCTCCGGTTTAGACCCTTCGCCGGAACTGCTCGATTACACGCGCAAGGAGGCTCAAAATCTGGGCTTTGATATGCAGATTAGTCAAGGTTTTGGCGAGGCGATGCCCTTTGCCGAGGATGAATTTGACACCGTTGTCACCACCTTCACCCTCTGCTCGGTTGCGGACGGTCATCAGGTATTGTCGGAAATGCGCCGGGTGTTGAAGCCCGGCGGCACGATCTTGTTTCTGGAGCATGGCAAATCACCCGATGCTGGTCCCGCCAAATGGCAGCGACGTGTGGAGCCGGTTTGGAAACGAATTGCGGGCGGCTGTCACCTCAGCCGGCCGGTCATTGACCTGTTCCACACCAATGGCTTTGCAGTCAGCCAAGAGGGCGGCCATTATATTGAAAAGACGCCGCGTTGGCTGGGCTGGATGGAATGGGGCGAAGCGCGGATATGATGCTCCGGGCGACAATTTTGGTGCTCGGCGCTACCTTGACCGTATCAACGGCGCAAGCGGCGGAGCGGAAATTTTCGATATTCGGTTTTGACGAAGTCCGCGTGGCCGGCGATGTCAATGTCACTATTACCACTGGCCAAGGGCCATCCGCTCGGGCCGAGGGTGACAGCCAGCTGTCATTGGACGCTGTATCACTGACCCGCAATGGCAATACTATTGTCATCAGCCGTCGGGATCAGGCGCTGACCAGCAAGCAGGATAACATCATTCCGCCCGTGCGTATCTTTTTGACTACGCAAGCGGTGAAAGCGGTGACCATGACCGGCTCGGGGAGTGTCTCGCTCGACCGGTTGAAGGGCAGTACCGTTTCCGCAACAATTGGCGGCAACGGAACACTGGCCATTAACACGATGGCGGCAGACGTGTTGAACGCCCGGATGCGCGGTGCGGGTTCGATGACCTTGGGCGGCATGGCCAAGCAAGGCAGAGTGGATATTACGGGCCCCGGCATCATCGATGGCAGCGGCCTGACCATTGGGGCTCTGGACCTGATTCACCGTGGCCCAGCGACCAGCAGCTTTGCGGTGACGCGGGAGGCGAAGATAGACAATAGCGGCACAGGTTCGATCACCATTACCGGCGATCCCAACTGTCTCGTTCGCTCTGCTGGATCGGCCAGCATCATCTGCGGACAGGAAAATTAGTGCATTCCCATGGCGCAGGGCAGACTGACATCCTTTGATGTTGCCGAAGCGGCGGGCGTGTCGCAGTCCACGGTGTCACGCGCGCTTCGCGGACATCCTTTGGTCAACGAAGAAACCCGCCTTCGGGTCATGGCGGCGGCGGAACGGCTGGGCTATGTTGTGGACAGCAATGCCACCCGGCTGCGAACCGGACGTGCCCGCTCCATTGCGCTGGTGATGCTGGTCGAGGACAGCCACGACGTGGCGGCGATCAATCCGTTTTATCAATCGCTGCTCGGCTGCGTTGCATCGGCCTCCGCCGATTGCGGCTATTCGTTGTTGGTATCGCTGCAGGACGAAAGCAGTTTGTTTGCTGGTTTTGAAATTGCCGGACAAGTCGACGGCACCATCGTTATCGGTAGCGGAAAGCATGCTAAGGCGTGGCAGTTTTTCGAAGCCGCCGGCCGCGATGGGGCCAAGATCGTTAGCTGGGGTTCGGGCAGCGCCGCCATCGCCCCGGTGATGACCGCCAACCGCGATGCCGCTTTTGCCGCCACCGAGCATATGATTGCGGCGGGATGCCGCAAAATTATCTGCCTTTCGACCGAAGAAGCCGCACTCCCCCAATTTGCCGATCGGCGTCAAGGCTATGTTGATGCTTTGGACGCTGCCGGGATGGCGGCGCAGATTCATCAATGCGACCAGCGCCTAGACCGAGTGCAACAAGGCTATCACGCCATCGAATCCTGCCTGAAATCCGGCGCAGCTTTTGATGGGGTGTTCGCGGTCGCCGACCGGATCGCTATTGGCGCGATGAAAGCGCTGCAAGATCATGGACTGGTTATCCCCCGCGATGTTGCCATCGCCGGTTTCGACGGCATCAACGCGTGTGAATATCTGTCACCATCACTGACCAGCATGGAGCAGAATTTTCCAGCGATTGCCGGGCGACTGGTCGGCAATATTATTGCCTTGATCGAGGGCGATCCCGTCGACACCGCGCCGATCCCGGCCACTTTGGTGGTCCGGGAAAGTACGCGGCGCTAACGAGGTTTAAGACGCTAGCGCAATCTTTACAGGAATGGCGCTCTGCAACGCCTGTCCTGTGATCGGATCGTAATCCACTTCATCGCTGGTCAATCGGTTGGTCGATGATCCCATTTCGCGCACATTGTGCTTGCCCGCCTCGCTGTCCCCATAGGCATGCGCCATGGAGATCAGGCCGCGCCGAACCCGGTCGCTGGCTTTGACCACACCGTGAATGCTAGCGTGCGCGGAGCTGATTTCGATGATTGAGCCGTCGCTAATCCCCAGATCAGCCAGATCGTCGGGATGGATATACGCCGGGTTGGTCGTCGTTTTCGCCTGAAGACGTTTTAGCGGGTGACCAATAGAATTAAACCGCGTCTTTGACCGGCGCGAAATCAGACGGAAATCGAAACCGGCGGCGCGCGCCTGATCCGCTCCATATTTCTCCAAATGCTTCGGCATATCACCCTCCGCCAGATTGAAGCGATGCTGCTCCTCCGGACTGGCCGGTTCAACCACGGGATGCAATTCGTCATAGACAACCGCGGCTCCGTCCACACTATCGGCGCGCACTTTGCCTGGCGGAACCAGACAACCGGCGGTCATGAGTTCGAGGAATGTTTGTTTGTCGGGGCAGGCATCCATTGGCACCGGACCACCCGCCATTTCCAGCTGTACGCCGAGATTTTTGGCGATGTGCCAGATCATCTCATATTCGTCGATCACATCACCGGGGGCCTCGACCATCGCTTCGGTGTACCGGGCATAGGGCCGTTCATGCCACCATTCAGACAGGTTGGTAATGTCTTCCCGCTCCAGGCATTGCTTGGGGGCGAGCACGACATCGGCGCGCTTGGCGCTGGCCGACATCCATGGGTCAACCTGAACGAACAGCTCCAGATCGTCGAGGGCGCGGCGCATCTTGATCTGGTTGGGGAAGCCCACTTCCGGATTACCACCCACTGAAATGAGCGCACGGATTTGCCCCGGACCGGGAGTTAGAATTTCGTCGGCCATAACATTACACGGCATTTCCATGCCCAACTGCCCAAGCCCACGAAAGCGCGATTTGGACATGCCGTCGGCACCGAACAGCGGCGCTGGCGGAGCAACCTGCGCGCGGCGTGGGGCTTGCGGGGTGAACACACCGGGGATGCCCGCCTTTTCGCCTTCTTGGGCAAAGCGGGCACAAAGCGTGTTGAGACAAGTAACCAGATATTCGGTCAGCGTGCCATTGCCCGCCATTTCCGGACCCGTACCGGTGACCGCACAGCCTTTGCTCGCTCCGGCAAAAATCCGGGCCGCTGCGACCAATTGATCCGCGTCCACACCGGCCCGCTCCGCTGCCACTGCTGGCGTGAAGGGGGCAACCGCTGCGCGCAATTCCTCTACCCCGTCAACATGCGCAGCGACAAAATTGCGATCGTACAGATCTTCGGCGAAAATGACATTCAGCATGCCCGCCAGCAGCGCTGGATCCTCGCCCGGTTTTACAGGCAGGTATATGTCGGCCAGCGTGCCAACATCGCTCAGACGTGGATCGGCGACGATCAGCTTCATGCCCGCTTTCTTCCGGTCACGAATGCGGCGCGAGGGCGAAAAGGGCGGCACGCCGCCTGGCGGTGAATAATGCGACACCATCGGGTTATTGCCGATGAGAAGCGCGACATCGGCGTTGGAAAAGGTATTCGTTCCCCCCATCCACTTGCCATAGCGCTCCGTAGTGAACACCTTGGCCGGTTGGTCGAGCGTGACCGAAGTAAAGAAATGCTTGGTCCCGATCGCCTGTGCCAGACTGTAGGAGCCAGCCCAAGCGGCGCTGTTCTGATAGCCGCCGGAACCCATGAAGATCGCCACCGCGTCGGGACCGTATTTGTCGATGATACGGCGGAGCTCATTGCTTACATGTGCCAAGGCATCGGGCATCGCGGTTTCGACAAATTCGCAGTCGCGGCGAACC
>JBGSLY010000175.1:0-1871 GCA_041740435.1 Parasphingorhabdus sp. | reverse complement strand
GTTATTTTTCACGAATTTCATGGCGGCTCCGCTAGTCCCGAGGATGTTGGCGGATCGGGCGATGTCAAATATCACCTCGGCACCTCCGCCGACCGCTCGTTCGACGGCATCAACGTGCATATGTCGCTGGTCCCCAATCCGTCACATCTAGAGGCGGTAGATCCCGTGGTGCTCGGCAAGGTGCGCGCGCAGCAGATGATGCGCGACAATGAAAATCAGCTGAAACAGGTGCTGCCGGTCTTGATCCACGGCGATGCCGCTTTTGCAGGACAGGGTATTGTTTGGGAATGCCTCGGCTTTTCGGGGATTCGCGGCTATAATACCGGCGGTTGCATCCATTTTGTCATCAACAACCAGATCGGCTTTACCACCAGCCCGCAATTCGCGCGTTCCTCGCCCTATCCTTCCGACGTGGCCAAAGGCGTGCAGGCGCCGATTTTCCACGTCAACGGCGATGACCCGGAAGCGGTGACCTTTGCCTGCAAAATGGCGATCGAGTTTCGGCAAAAGTTCCACCGCGATATCGTGATCGACATGTGGTGCTATCGCCGCTTCGGCCATAACGAGGGCGATGAACCCGGCTTTACCCAGCCGCTGATGTACGCCGCAATTCGCGAGCATCCCAAGGTTAGTGCGGTGTATAGCGCGCGGCTGGTCAGTGAAGGGGTGATCGACAAGGATTGGGCGAACGAAACCCGGATGCGCTTTTCCGCGCTGCTGGAACAGGAATTTGCCGCCGCCGCCGCCTATAAGCCTGACAAGGCCGACTGGTTCGGTGGCCGCTGGTCAGGACTGGGGGCGCCCGCCGATCCGGAAACCGCGCGCCGCAACGTCGAAACCGCGATCGATGCCAAGCTGTTCGACAGTCTGGGCCGGACGCTGACCACCGTGCCCAGCGATGTTACCATTCACAAGACATTATCCCGGGTGATCGACGCCAAGCGCGCGATGTTCACAAGTGGGACCGGTTTTGACTGGGCCACGGGGGAAGCGCTGGCCTTTGGCAGCCTGCTCAGCGAAGGCTATAATGTCCGGCTGTCCGGACAGGATTCGGGGCGCGGCACCTTTAGCCAGCGGCATTCGGTCTGGGTCGACCAGAATACCGAGGCCAAATATATCCCGCTGACCACCGTACCGCACGGCCGGTTCGAAGTGCTCGATAGTCCCTTGTCCGAATATGGCGTGCTCGGCTTTGAATATGGCTATGCCCTGGCCGATCCCAAGTCGCTGGTGTTGTGGGAGGCGCAGTTTGGCGACTTTGCCAATGGCGCGCAGATCATGATCGACCAGTTTATTGCCGCGGGCGAGGCCAAATGGCTGCGCGCCAATGGCCTCGTGCTGCTGCTGCCGCACGGCTATGAAGGGCAGGGGCCTGAACATAGCTCGGCTCGGTTGGAGCGGTTCCTGCAACTGTGCGCGCAAGATAATATCCAGGTCGCGAATATCACCACACCGGCCAATTATTTCCACATCCTGCGCCGACAAATGCTGCGCCCATTCCGCAAGCCCTTGGTGATCATGACGCCGAAATCGCTGCTGCGGCACAAAATGGCGGTGTCGGCAGCCAGCGATTTTCAGGGTGACCAGCATTTCATGCGTATCCTGTCCGATCCCACGCCGCCTGCCGACATCGATGTCCGGCGGCTGGTGCTGTGTTCGGGCAAGGTCGCCTTTGATCTTATCGAAGCGCGCGATGCAGCGCAGGACAAAAATACCGCCATCCTGCGCATTGAGCAGCTTTATCCGTTCCCCGGCGAACCCCTGACGGTGCGATTGAAGCGGATGACCAATCTGGAAACCGTGGTCTGGGCACAGGAAGAGCCGAAGAACAACGGCAGCTGGTTCTTTGTTGAACCGTTTATCGAGGCCAG
>JBGSLY010000174.1:0-4403 GCA_041740435.1 Parasphingorhabdus sp. | reverse complement strand
ACCGGATGGTGCGGCGGGCCCGGGCTTTGGGCTGGACGGTGATGCTGTCGGCGGGCCAGGATTTTGGCACGGGCCTGTCGGTCATACCCGACCATCGCCCCGGATTTGCCGGCCCCGGCCATGCGCTGCTGGGGATAGCCGAGGAACTGCATCGCCGCCATCCGGCCCTGTCCGGTTTTGCCACCTTGGCGGTCGATACCCCTTTTTTCCCGGTGGATATGCTGGAACGGCTGAACGGCGATACCGTATGCCGCTACGCCGCCAGTCCCGGCGGTGCGCATCCCACTTGCGGCTTTTGGCAGATGGCAGCCTTGCGCGGCGCGCCGGGCCAATTGCCGCCAGACTGGAACGGGTCACTGCGCGGCCTGATTGCTGCATGCGGTGCCGTGGAGGTCCTCTTTCCCGATGACACGGCGTTCATGAATATCAACACCGCAGACAACTTGGCCCGCGCCGAGCAGTTGTTGCTTGATTCGGATAAGGCAGCGGCTATCACCCGCCTATGACCGATCCCACCCCCGTGTTGATGAGCCTGATGTCGGGCCTGCCGTTGCTGCTGCTCCATCTGGCCACCGCGACCGCCGTTTGGCTGGCGGCGCTGGTCGCCTATTTGTGGATTACCCCGCACAAGGAACTGGCGCTGATTCGCGGCGGCAATGTCGCGGCGGCGATTTCGCTGGGCGGCGCGGCCATGGGTCTGGCGATACCGATGGCCTTTACCCTCGCCGGATCGGTCAATGTCTGGGACATTGCGATTTGGGGCGCGATGAGTTTGCTGCTACAGTTAATCGCCTTTCGCGCCGCCGATTTTCTCTTGAAGGACCTGCCGCAACGGATTGAGCGCGATGAGCTGGCCGCTGCCATTTTTGTCGCGATGACCAAGCTGGCGCTGGCCGCGCTCAACGCTGCGGCGATAACCGGATAATGTTGTGAGCAACGGGCGCGGCGGCTGTTTGCCGCTCATCCTTGGCCTAATCTTGCTCACTATTATTTTCGACGATGATGGCGGCTGGCAGGGTACGGAAGTGCAAAGCGAAACCTACGACCCGCGAGGGGCCCGCCGCCCGATGCCGGAAAATGGCGGCGACATTTACGAAATCGCCGAACCCGGCGCGCCGATTGACAGCCAGGGCACCGCCTTTGCCATTGACCGCGACGGCGTCTGGTTAACCGCGCAGCATGTTGCGGTCGGGTGCCGCTATATCGGGCTGGAGCAGGGCCGCAGTCTGGACCCTGTCGGCAGCAGCTTGCTCAGCCAAGAAAGCGATGCCACTTTGTTGCTCGATGCTCCGGCCAGTCCGACGATCTTGGCTTTGGCCAACCCGGCCAGCCTGCCCTATGGCGCGCCGGGTATCCATATGGGTTTTCCTTCGGGGCGTCCGGGGATAGTTTTCTCGCAGTTTCTGGGCCGCAGCTCCGCATCCAGAGGGCCGCAGCGTCAGGCGGAGCCGGTGTTCGCCTGGGCCGAAACCGACCGGGCATTGATCTCCGGCGATCCGCTTGGCGGGATCAGCGGCGGACCAACCTTCGATGGACAGGGGCGGGTGATCGGCGTCAATTCCGCCAGCACCGAACGGCGCGGCCGGGTACTGACCACCGCGCCCGATGCGATTGCCCGGCTGGTGACGGCCAGTGGCCGGGTTGATGAGCGCGGAACTCCGCTACCCATGCCAACCAAAGCCGCCGCCCTCGCCACCTTCCGGCAGTTGCGCGACGATGGGACGATCCGGATTGTCTATTGCGATGTGCCGTAAGGTGGTGGGGAACACCAATTTCTGGACGAAAATCAATATCTTGTCCGTCATTGCTTCGCTCCGCTCGCAATGACGGAACTACTCGGTTTAACTACGCCACTTTCGCGTCGGACGTCAGGTCGAGCGGTGCTTGATTGCGCATATCAACCGTGGCGCTGCGGATGCTCGGCGCACCAGCGGATTTGTGCTTGAACTTGCCGTCAACATGGCCGCCCTGTTCAATGGTCAGCCGCTCATAGGCGACGTCGCCGAAAATCTTCGCGGTCCTGCTGATGATCAGTTCGCCTGCGTCAATCGAGCCTTCGACCGTGCCCGATAGGCTGGCGGTATCGGCCTTAATCGCCCCTTTGATCACGCTTGTTGGACCTTGCACCAGTCCTACGCAGACAATGTCGCCAACGACCTTGCCATCGATGTGGAGATCGACCTTGGCTGCGATATTGCCAGTGACTTCGATGCCGTCGCCGATGATCGAAAAGGTCGATCCCATGCTGCCCGAACTTCTAGCCACGGGGATTTGGCTCGCTGGCTCGCTGTCTGGCGATGGCTTGGATCTTGAGAACATCGGAATTGGCCTCCAAAAAAGGACGGGGGTTGATAGCAGCACCATTCAGGCGGACTTCGAAATGCAGATGCGATCCGGTCGACCGGCCGGTGCTGCCCATCGCGCCGATCACGGTACCGCGCGCGACCTCTGCGCCCAGCTGGACCGAAATGCGCGACAAGTGGGCATAGCGGGTCATCAAACCATTGCTATGCGTGACCTCGATGCAATTGCCATAGCCCGACTGACGGCCGGCAAAGGTGACCGTGCCCTCGGCGGCGGCCATAATCGGGGTGCCCAACGGGCCTTTGAAATCCAACCCGGCGTGCATCGCACCAGCGCCGGTAAAAGGATCGCGGCGATAGCCATAGCCGCTCGACATCACGGCAAGGCTGGTCGGCATGGCGGATGGAATAGCGATCAATGTCTGCTCCAGTGTTTCCATCCGCTCTAGCGCCGAATTCAATCGCGCCAGCGACGGGTGCAAAGGAGATTCGCTCCGCTTAGAATCACGCTGGCCAAAGAATGGAATAAACGGACCGCCCTGGGCGTTCTCGGCGTTGCGCGTCAGCGCCGCCGGATTGAGGCCGAATTTGCGGATTGCGGTTTCTGCCCGCCGGGTCCGCGCATCGACGGCCCGGGTCAGTTGCTCGGCAAAGGCGAGTTGCCGCGCTTCGATCTGGACCAGCGCAGCGGCTTCAGGGAGCGCATTACTAACCTCTTTGGTGGTTTTTGCCAGCGCTGCATCAACCGTTTCGGCATTGGCGTCTGCAGGCATTTCCGCCGGTTTGGTCCCGAAATGATCCTTGACCATCTGATCGAGCACATCTTGGCGCTGATCCAATTCCTTGGTCACATCGCCAATCGACTCGCGATAGGCGGCCACACGCTCTTCCGAGTCGCTGACCGCCGCTGCTTTGGCATTGAGCGCCCACTGGTCGCGCAGGACGGACGCCTGATTGACCATCATCGCGAGTGTAAACACCAGCCACAGCAGCGCAGCGCCAGCAATTGCATAGGCGACCCGCCGCTGCAATTTTGCCGGTATTTTCAAGAACTTGACCTGTCCATTGGCCCGCATGAAAAACTCACGGTCAACAAACAGGGCATCAATGCGCGCCAGCCAGCCCGCCTTGCCAAATATTTTGAACACGACCCACCGTTACTCTAAATAATCCCCACAGCGCCGCTAGCAGAAGCGGAATGGAGTCGCGAATCGCTGACGCCGGACTCGTGACGAGTCGAAACGGAAAGGCGACGAATGGATTGGGTTTGGCGATTTTCGCCTATAATCGTTTGAAAGGACTCAATCTTTAGCCCGCCGCCGCGACCTGCTTTTCCGCCATCAGCGCTTCGAGTTCGCCCGCCTCGAACATCTCCATCATGATGTCGCTGCCGCCGATAAATTCGCCTTTGACATAAAGCTGCGGTATGGTCGGCCAATCGGAATAGGCCTTAATCCCTTGGCGCACGTCCATGTCCTGTAGCACGTCGACGCTGTCGAACCCGACGCCCAGATGCTCCAGGATCGCCACGGCCTTGCTGGAAAAACCGCATTGCGGGAACAATGGCGTGCCCTTCATGAACAGCACAACATCGCTCGCGTTGACGATGGTATCGATTCGGGCGTGAACGGGATCGGTCATAACAGGGTCCTTAAGCTGGAACGGCGGTTGTGAGTTGCAAGGCGTGGAGTTCGCCGCCCATCTTGCCCTGCAGGGCGGCATAGACAGCTTGATGCTGTTTAACGCGGTTCATTCCGGCAAAGCTGGCCGATTCGACGCGGGCGGCATAATGATTGCCGTCACCCGCCAGATCGGTGATTTCGACCAACGCATCGGGAAAAGCAGCGCGGATCATCGTCTCAATATCTTTTGCCGCCATCGCCATGGTCAGTTGGCCTGATCCATAAATTGCCGCCGCGCTTCGACCGCTTTGTCTTGCAGAGCCTGACGGATGGCGCCGTCATCAATATCAAGCCCGGCGGAGGTCATGTCACCGAGCAGTTTGCGGATCACGTCTTCGTCGCCCGCTTCCTCAAAGTCGGCCTGCACGACCGATTTGGCATAGGCATCCGATTCTTCGGAGGTCAGCCCCATTTTTTG
>JBGSLY010000173.1:0-2785 GCA_041740435.1 Parasphingorhabdus sp. | reverse complement strand
CTGGTATCGACCAAAACCAATTCGGTCGAGCCGCCGCCAATGTCAAAAATCAGCGCCGGACCTTCGCCTGGCTCGAGCAGGATGTGGCAACCGAGCACCGCCAGCCGCGCTTCTTCCTCCGCGCTGATAACGTTAAGGGCAATGCCGGTTTCGCTTTTGACTCGCTCAATAAACTGCGCGCCATTACTGGCCCGGCGACAGGCCTCCGTAGCGACAGAGCGGGCCAGCGTCACATTGCGGCGACGCAGTTTGTCGGCACAGATAGCGAGGGCGGCGACCGCCCGGTCCATAGCTTGATCGCTAATTCTACCCGAGCGCGCGAGCCCTTCGCCTAAGCGGACCACGCGGGAGAAGGCATCCACGACAATGAAGCCATCACCCGATTGTTTTGCGATGAGTAAACGGCAATTATTGGTTCCCAGATCGATGGCGGCAAAGGCCTTGCGCTGCGGCCATTGGCCCTGTCCTTTTGGCGCGGTCCCGCCATCGCCTCTCGCTCCACCTTTTTCAGGGGAGGTCCAAGCCGATTGGCTGGAGGGAACCGCCGCATCTTTGGCCTGCCCGGCTGCTCTGTCCCGGGCACCGCCTATTGGCTGCGGCAATGGTGACGGGGACTGTCCCATGGCCGAAATTACTCATTATGTTTTCCGGAAAACGGCAAGACTGCTGCCGGTACTTAAGGTTAGAATAGCCACTGGCATGGTGCGGCGCAAGGGGGTAGGAAATCGTCATGTGCGGACGGAAATTTAGCGACGAGCATCTGACATGGGCCGAGTATCGGGACATCTTGTCTATCGTTAGCCCTCCGCCGACCAATTTTGCGCCCAATTACAATATCGCTCCAACGCAGCAAGTGCCGGTGTGCCGCCAAAACGGAGATGTCCGGTCACTCGATCTGCTTCATTGGGGATTGGTGCCGCACTGGGCCAAAGACCGCAAATCGGCGGCAAAAATGATCAATGCGCGTGCGGAAACCTTGGAGGAAAAGCCAAGCTTTCGTGGGCTTCTTGGCCGCAATCGCTGCATCATCATGGTGTCAGGGTTTTATGAATGGCAAAGGGAAGGCAAAAGCAGCCAGCCCTTCAAGGTAGAGCATGGAGACCGCCGACCGATGCTGCTGGCCGGACTTTGGACACGCAATGCAGCGCGCGATATCGAAAGCTATTGTATCATTACCACAGAGGCTACGCAGAGCTTCGCGGCCATCCATCACCGGCTGCCCGCAATTTTAAACCCTGAATCGATTGATTGTTGGCTGAGCGCCGACTGGTCATCGGCAAAGGTACTTACCGAGCCATGGCAAGGTGAACTTCAAGCGACGCCCATTTCCTCTGCGGTCAATAAGGTCGCCAATAACGATCCCAGCTTGTTAAACCCCCTGCACCACGACCTTTTTGGCGTTTAGCACTACGCCTTTCCCAGTCGCGCGACAATCGTGACAAAAAATGCGGTGGACCAGCCAAGTAGCAGCAAGCCATTTATGCCCTCTATCGCCGCGACCAACCGCCAGGCAGGATCAATATAACGGTCGTCAAAGCCAATCCCGGCATAGCTGATGGTCGAAAAATAGACGGCTGTCTCAAGAGTATCCACCGCACCAATAGCTTCATAGAGAAACGCATAGAGCCAGATTTCGATGCCATGGAGGATGAACAGTCCGATAACCAGCGCCAGCGTAAACGCCATTACCCGCGGCGACATTGCCGCCAAATGATGCGCACGTTCGGCCTGTACCTCGCTGCGCAGACTATGTCCGAGCAAAGCCAACCCGCCCCCGTGGATTATCACGGACAGCAATACCATGAAGGTCGACACCAGAAGCTGCGTGACCACAGACTACATACAATCGGTGCACAGCGTTGCTTCGGGAAGGACAGCCAAACGGGCATCTGAAATGCTGTCTCCGCACGACAGGCATTTGCCATAATGGCCCGCATCAATCCGGCCGATGGCTGCGCGCAATGTACCGATTTCTGCCGTGACCAAACCCGCTTCGGCGGCGAGTGCCGCATCGTCCTCAATCTCTGTCGCCTGTTCTTCGGAATCGGCGCTCATCGGCTCGGTCAGATCTTTTTCGATATGTGACAAACGCCGTTCCAGATCGGCCAGACGATCAGCGAGCTTCGCGCGAACAGCATCGAAATCGCTCACGATAAGGTAACCTTGTGCGCGGCAAGGGCTTGAGCAATTTCGTCCAGCATGGCCAGCCGCTGCTTCTTCAGGGCTTCAGATCGCTCATCCGAAGACGCTTCCACGCCGCTGTCGATGCGATGAATCTGACGATTGAGAACATGATATTGTTCGGTGATCGCAGCAAAATGGGCATTGCCGGTTTTCAGCTCATGCAGCAATTCTGCAGCATCGGGAAATTCGTCGTGCAATTCGTGCGGCGTATGGGACATGACAGTATTTTCCTTTGATTGAACACACCAACGATAATCGCTCAACCGCCGATTGGTTGCATTGCGTTAGATCAAATATCCTTGCGAAATTCGATCCCAGCTTCCCCAATGTGCGAAAGGTCGAGGGATGCATCCGATGAGCGGTTCTTTGCAGCGCCAAGCCATTGCGCATGACCGGTCGAACCGATAGACCGCAGCATCGTGATTTTTGGAGTCTCCCCTATGTTCCGTTCGGCAATCGTTGTCCTTTTTGCTCTCGCGGCGCCAGCGACGGCGCAAACATGGCAACCCGAAGAAGCCGCCATGCGCGCGCATGTCGGTTTCCTTGCCAGCGACGAGATGAAAGGGCGGGAGGCCGGCACGCCGGAATATGATATTGCCGC
>JBGSLY010000172.1:0-2426 GCA_041740435.1 Parasphingorhabdus sp. | reverse complement strand
AAAAACCAAGCGACTCTGGATTGCTTCGCTCCGCTCGCAATGACGAATCTGTTAAGCAAAACATAAACCGAAGCAAGCATTGCCACCATCAATCAGCAAGAAGTCCATTCATGCCCAAAATCACCCTTGAAACCATCCCGGCCACCAACGCCACCGGCTATCCGCCGCATTTGGCCGATGTTGTTGCGGACCGCTGGTATCGACGGTTGGGGCCTGCCACAGGACTGACCGATTTCGGCGTCAGCCATGTGGTGCTCAAACCCGGAGCATGGTCGGCGCAGCGACACTGGCACGAGAATGAGGACGAATTTCTGGTGATCTTATCGGGTTCGGCGGTGCTGGTCGATGACCATGGCCGAACACCTATGGGCCCCGGCGACTGCGCGGCCTTTCCCAAAAACGACGGCAACGCCCATTGCCTGGTCAACGAAGGTGAGGCCGACTGCGTTTTTATCGTGGTGGGGCAAAGCGCCAATGGTCCCTGCCACTATCCCGATGTGGATATGCATGAATTTGGTGCCGCAGATAAGCGGCGGAAGAACGGGGAGCCTTTTACATCTTGACCAGCGACAGGAATTTCAGGGCGGCCTGATATTCCGCATATTTGATTGAGCGCAGCGCAGCGGCCTGTTCGTCGCTACCCCAATGGCGTTCCTGCCAAAGCTGTTCCAGATGGGCGAGGTCCCATATCCTCTCCGCGTCCCAAACCTGTTCGACCAGCGCCAGCACCGCGATCAGCGAACCGGTTAGGCCGACAAGCGAGAGCATCGCCGCAAGGTGATAGTCGCTCTGCGCCGCTACCACCGCTGACAGCCGCGCCACTGTTGTCTCGGCTTGAGGGCGGTGGATGATGCCGTGTATCGGCGCGAAATGCACATCATAGCGCGCGGCAGCCCAGCCCAAAAGCGGATCCCAATGCTCGGCCTGATATTCGGTCAGCGGCTCGCCCGGATCGCCGCGATAATAGAGCATATCGCTATCGGCATAGACAGCAACCTGCGCCGCAATACGCGCCCGATCATCGGCAATCTGATCGACGACGCCTTGTGCCAAGCCGGTTAACTGCAACGTTTGCCGGTCGATCTCCGCACCCTGTGCATTCCATTCTTCGGCGATGGCCTTGGCCAAAGGCTCATGAACGACCGATAAAACCCGGCGCATCGGCGTTTTTACCGGTCGTCCGTCAAGCAACACCCGGAATGCAGCTCCATGCTGCTCGACATCGGCCGATTTATAGAACCGCTTCACTGAGCCGTTTAGTCCTGCTGAGGCAAATCAGAGCCCTGTTCTTCCCGCATCTGGTTTTTAACAAAACTGCGGATCATGATCAGCGGCAATACCAGCGTCTGGAACAGGCCCAGCACCATCATCAGATAGCCGACCATATGCGGCATGCCGGGAAACTGGTCATTGACGATGGCGATTCCGATGGCGACCAAGCCCACGCCTAGCAGCCGGACCAAGCTGGCGGTCAAATGCAGATTGCGTGCGGCCTTAGCCTTGGCGGGATCAATGGGAGGGTATTGCGGGTCGGTCATTCGGAGGTTCCATTCAAACAATTCCAGAGCTGTTCCATATCCGTCACTACCGTCTCGGCACCTGCGGCAATCAATTCCTCGGGCGTGTGATAACCCCAATCGACGCCCAGCGCACGTACCCCGGCGTTGACACCCATCGCCATGTCAAAGCTGGTATCGCCGATCATTACGGTCGACTCTACGGCGGCCCCCGCCTCCGCCATAGCATGTTCGATCATCGATGGGTGTGGTTTGGACGGATGCCGGTCGGCGGTTTGCAGAGTCACGAAATGGTCGAGCAGGCCGTGGCTGTCGAGGCAATGCAGCAGCCCGCGATCCGATTTTCCGGTGGCCACGCCCAGCATCCAGCCGTCGTCCCGCAAACGGTCAAGCACTTCGCGCAGCCCGTCATACAGCGGCTCCGCAATCTGGCCAGCATGGCGAAGTGCCTGAAAATTTCCCTTGTACCGCTCCACCAGCGCCAGATGTTGGGCTTCGTCCGCAAAGGGTGCCACATGGCGGATTGCCTCATGCAGACTAAGTCCAACTATCCGCCGGATGTCGTGCCGGTCCGGTGGCGGCAGATCAAAGGCCACAAACGCCTGCTCCATCGCCGTACAGATATTGGCTTGGCTATCGACCAAAGTGCCGTCGCAATCGAATAGGGCGAGGCGCGCGGTCATTGCTGCGCCACCGTAGCACGCATAAGAAGCGCAATGGAACGACTGCCAATAGCTTCTAGCGCATCAGCCGCTTTCCTGCGCACCGCTTCGGGTTTATTTTGCCCCAGCTTCATCGTCCCGCGCCATGCCAATACCTCCATTTCAAATCCAACAATGGCATCGCACATCCGACTAAAAACATTGGGCTCCATTTTCTGCCGTGTCCAAGCCGATTCCGGATGTAGTC
>JBGSLY010000171.1:0-3054 GCA_041740435.1 Parasphingorhabdus sp. | reverse complement strand
GATGCCCGACTAAAGTTGGAGGCGCATTGGTTGGAACGCGGAGTCACCGCCCGGCGCAAGCGAAATCAGGGCCGTCTGGAAAAGCTCTGGGAAATGCGCGCCGCGCGCGCGGCAATGATTGGTCCGGCTGGCACTGCCAAGCTGAAAATCGAAGGCGATGATTCGCGAACCAAATCGGTTATCACTGCCGAGAAAATCAGCAAAAGTTTCGGGGAGGGCGAGAACCGCCGCGTCATCATTCGTGACCTGTCGCTGCGGATCCAGCGAGGCGACCGGATTGGGATTGTCGGCGCCAACGGATCGGGCAAAACAACCTTGCTGCGTCTGTTGACCGGAGAAATTGAAGCCGACACCGGCACCGTCACCCGGGCGAAATCACTGAACGGTGTATATATCGACCAACAACGCAGCCTGCTTTCGCCCGACAAACAGGTGCGCGATGTGCTGGCCGACGGCAGCGACTGGATCGACGTGCGCGGGGTTAAAAAGCATATCCAGGGTTATCTGAAGGAATTTCTGTTCGCTCCCGAACTGATCGACGCCCGGGTGGGCACCTTGTCGGGCGGAGAGCAATCCCGCCTGTTGCTGGCGCGCGAATTTGCCCGCCAATCCAACTTGCTCGTGCTCGACGAGCCGACCAACGATCTCGATCTCGAGACGCTAGACCTGCTGCAAGAAGTCATCGCCGATTATGAAGGCACTGTGCTGTTGGTCAGCCATGATCGTGATTTTCTGGATCGTACCGTCACCCTGACCCTGGGCCTGGACGGCAGCGGCACGGTCGATATTATTGCGGGCGGTTACAGCGAATGGGAAGCCAAGCGCAAAGCCGAAGGCGCGCGCAAGTCGGGTAGTTCGGCAAAGTCCAAGCCCGTTGCCGCCGCGACCATCCCGACGAAGCCCGTCAAATTGACCTACAAGGACCAGCGCGACTATGACTTGTTGCCGGCGCGGATTGAGGCCATTGAAAAGGCTTTGGCGGCGAACGAACTTCTGCTGTCCGACGCCGGATTATACAGCCGCGACTTTGCCACATTCGACCGCCTGACCAAGGAAAACGACGCCTTGCGCGCGGAAAAGGACGTGGCGGAAGAGCGGTGGTTGACGCTGGCGGAACAGGTTGAGGCGCTGGCGACGGGTTGAAATGCCTCTGTGTTCCCGCGCAGGCGGGAACCTCTGGCGCTCCAACTCGATAGGTTCTCGTCTGCGCGGGAACACGGAGGCATTAAAATATCACCTCACCCCGGCAACCGGTAAAAATCCGCAAGCCGATTGAGAGCAATCCGCAGAACAATTTTCCCTGATCGAACGGGCCAGCCCATCGATTTTTCCGCCGTCGGCACCCCTTCCCCGGCACAGATTACCCGCCAGGCAATGTCGGACAGGTCCGCGCCAATGGCCGCCACCGCAGCCTCAAAACGCTGCTTTGCCGCCATCTGACGCTCACTCGCATCAAGGCCCGAAGACGCAGCGCGGCGGGAGGAACCTAAAGGGGCGGCGTCCCAGCGCATCGTGATCGACGGGCTGAACTGCGCCCGTTCCCAATCCATCCGCAATTTTTCACCGGCGTCAAATTGCCGGTCAGAGATATGACCGCGGGCATGCAGCCAGCCCAAGGGGCTCTCGGCGCGATTGACCGTAACGGTACGCGGTGCTCGTGCTGCGCCATGTGTTCGGTCCCGGCCATCTTGCGGCAAGGGGCGCTCGGTCAAAATTCTGGTATCATGGCCATGCATTTCTCGTCTCCTCTGAATGTGGAAACATCGCTTGCCATTTGGATGGTTTTGTAGGAAAGAAAAAACCATATAGGTTGGAGAAATTTGATGTTGAACCGCATTCGCAGTGTACGACTGGCCAAGGGTCTGACGCTGGAACAGGTCGCCGTGCGCTGCACCCCGCCAACGACGGCACAAACCATAGGCCGGTTGGAAACCGGAACCCGGACTCTGTCGTTGGACTGGCTGAATCGGATCGCTGATGCACTGGCGATCGATAGCGCCCAGTTGCTGACGCTGCCTGATCAGCCCGAACTGCCTGTGGCCGCAACGCTCGATCATCGCGGCGCGCATGCCCTTACCAAGGTTCAATCCATTGTCCCGCCAGTTGCGGAAGGCGATATGGTCGCTATGACCGTATCGGTCAGCACTGGTGATTATCGTGCCGACGATGTGCTTTGGCTCAATCGGGTAATGGCGGCGGACTTCCATAGTGCAATCAACCGTGACGTTCTCATCCCCCGCCCCGCTGGTCGTTTCGTCTTTGGGCGGCTCATCGGGCGTGACTTAGGACAGCTCCATGTGCTGCCGCTGGGTGCTGGACAGAAGCAACAGGTGTTCAAGGATCCGGATTGGATTGGTGTCGTACGCCGTCTGGTAAGAGAGTTTTAGGCGGCAGTCGTTATAGAGCGGGCATGCACATCCTGACCCTCTCGACGCTGTTCCCCAATGCGAACCAGCCCAATTTCGGGATTTTTGTCGAGCGGCAAACGGCGGCACTGGCGCAGCAACCGGGGGTGAAGGTTACCGTGGTCAATCCGGTCGCAAAACCTATTTGGCCGATTTCGTTGATTGCAACTGCCCAGCCCGATCTGCCCGCCCATGAGCATTGGCGTGGGCTGGACGTCCATCGCCCGCTTTTCGGGAATATCCCGCGCTTTGGCGGCAGGTGGAACCCGGCGGCTATTGCTCGCGCCGTATTGCCACTGGTCAAGGACCTCCACGCCCAAGATCCGTTCGATCTGATCGACGCCGAATTTTTTTATCCCGACGGCCCGGCGGCGATGCGTATTGCGCATTCCCTCAACCTACCTTTTTCGATCAAAGCTCGGGGAGCAGATATTCATCATTGGGGGCTTCAGCCCGGGTGCGGGGAACAACTGCTCCGCGCAGCCGAAGCGGCATCGGGCCTGCTGGCGGTGTCGGCTGCTCTCAAAGGTGATATGGTCGTACTGGGGATCGCAGAGAATAAAATCCGGGTGCATTACACCGGACTGGATCAACAAAAATTCACTCCGGTTGACCGCAGGCTTGAGAAGGCAAAATTGGGCGTGTCGGG
>JBGSLY010000170.1:0-2525 GCA_041740435.1 Parasphingorhabdus sp. | reverse complement strand
CGATCTTGTACCAGCGGCCCCCGGCATGGGTCAGGAACCCGTCATGTTTCGAAACCCGGTCACGGGTGGTTCGACCGGGCGTTCGGCTTGGGGCGGCTTTGCTGGCCATCATCCGTCCTCCCGTTCCAGCCGGGCGACGGTTAGGAATTCCTCTGGCGCGACGCGGATCGCGGCTCCGGTCGGACAGGCGCGGACGCAGGCCGGACCGCCGTCAATCCCGGAGCACATATCGCATTTGATCGCCTTTTTCGGCTTTTCAACGCCAACAGGGGTATTGGCATAGGACCATTTCTTATCGGGTTCGCCCGGTCCCGGACCCTTGCCGAAAAACAGCCAGCTGAGCAGTGAAGGCTTTTTCGGTGGTACTTTATCCATCCGAATAACGCCATAAGGGCAGTAGCGCTGGCAATTGCCGCAGCCGATGCAGGTATCATCGATAAACACTTCGCCGTCGGGACCGCGATGGATGGCATCGGGCGGGCAATCGGACATGCAATGCGGATGCTCGCAGTGACGGCAACTGGTGGGCACGTGCAAATGGGCATAGGTCCGCCCTGCTTCGCGGTCGAGGCGGCTCAGCCCTTCATGGCTATCGGCGCAGGCTTTTTCGCAATTGTCGCAACCAACGCAGAGATTCTCGTCGATCAGCAACACATCGGTCGCCTCGCCAATGCCATTGTCGATCAGGAAATTGGCGACGCCTGAATACATGTCGACGACGCCGGAAAAGCTGTCCTTCTTGGCCTCGATAAAGGCGTTTATGTCCTGACGCGACGCCATGTCCTTTTTGGCCCGCGCCATCAGTGCCGGATGCTGGTCGAGAACTTTCTTGAAGGCATCGCCGTTGATCTTGATCACCTCGGACTTGATCGCGGCTTTGACCGTCGCGGTCCGCTGCCCGCCCGCGATCAATGCCATTTCGCCAACATAGGACCCGGCGGGTAGATAAGAGAGGAACACCGGCTTGCCGCCTATCATTTTTTCGACCACCATCGAGCCGACGCGAATGACATAAATGTCTTTATCTTCTTCGCCCTCGCGGATGATGGCGTCGCCCGCCTTGACGGTCATGATGCTGCTGGTGTCGACCACGTCGCGGATGTCGTCGGGGGTCAGGCCGGAGCCGAACATTTGCAGCAATTGCCTCTCGGTCGAGGTGCGGGTAATCGCTTTTTCCGCCGCCGGAACCTGGCTTTGTAGCTTCAGCGCAGCGTTACGCGAAATTTCGATGCAGATGGTATCTTCGGCCGCGCGCACCGTCGCCCCGCGCCGCCGTCCGGAAATCAAGCCAACCTCGCCAAAGATCGAGCCTTGCGGGATAGGCACGGTTATCGATGTGTCCGCCGGATTGACCTCGACCACCACCGATCCTTGGGCAATTGCAAACAGCGACGACCCCGGTGCGCTGCGTTCAAAAATCACCTCACCGCGCTTGTAAAAACGGGCGTCGCTGTCGAGCATGAATTCGCGCATTTGCAGCGGGTTGACCCCTTGCAAAATCTCGACATTGGTGTTGAAAATATTCAGCCATTCGGCAACCGGCTTGCGGCCCGGCAGGTCGGCAAACTTCGCTTCCAAAATCGGTTCGTCTGCGGGTTTCAGACCGGTATTACCGTTGATAAACTCGATGACGTCATAGCCCTGGTTCATACAGTGCTTGATGAGCGGATAGCCGGCTAGCGCGCCGATCACGAAAATTCCCGGCGCGGTGGTTTCGAACACCGGCGACAATTTGGGAAAGGCCAGCCGGTCGCTGCTGGAAAATTCGATTCCGCATTGCTCGACAAACGCGCGCGGCGGTGCGGAGCCGATCCGGGCAATGATCCGGTCGCAGCGGATTTTCTCCTGTCCGTCGCGGGTGTTGAGCGTGATGAACCCCGGCTCAATCGATTCGGTCTCACATTCGTTGCGCACGAACAATTTGCCTGCATCGCGGTCGGCGAGCAGCGCTTGGACATTGGCCTCTTTTGCGGTCGGGAAATCGGAACCCCGGTTGAGGATGCTGACCACATTGCCCTGCGCCGCGTCTTCGGCAAGGCCGCGTGCGTTTTCAATCCCCGCATCACCGGTGCCGACAATGACGATATGCTCGTCGATATATTCGGTTGGGTCATCCAGCTGATACTGGACATGCGGCAAGTCACCGCCGGGGCAGCGCATCCGGTTGGGGTTGCCCTGCGTTCCGATGGCCATCACCACCGCATCGGCCAAAATCTTGTCGCCGCTCGTCAGCTCGATTTCATAGGGTGGAGCCAGCCGATCAATCTCTTTGCGCTCCACCGTGCCGTCGCGGGCGCGCTGTTCGATCACATGCACGCCGACCTTGGCCCCGGTGCCGCGAATAGATTTGACCTCTGCGTTGAAGCGAACATTGACTCCGTGACCGGCGGTCTGCTCGTCCCATCTGCCCAAAATGGCCTCGCGCTTGCCCGCGTCAAATTCCATGTCGGAACGCAGCACCAGCTGGCTGGGCGTCGCCATGACGTGCTTGCCCTTTTGGTATTTGTAAATCGTATCGGACAGGT
>JBGSLY010000169.1:0-2258 GCA_041740435.1 Parasphingorhabdus sp. | reverse complement strand
ACGTCAGGGGTCCACATATGGAATGGCACCGCGCTGATCTTGAACGCAAGGCCTGATAAGACCAGAATGACGCCGATCAGCGGACCAATCGCCAAGTCTCCGGTCATCGCCTCGCCAATTGTCGCAAAGTCGGTTGAACCGGAAAAACCATAAACCAATGACATACCGAACAGCAGCATTCCGCTGGCCAACGCGCCAAGGACGAAATATTTCAGACCCGCCTCAACCGAACGGCCGTCGCTACGGATAAAGCTGGCCAGAACATAGGCCGCCAAGCTGTTGAGCTCCAATCCGACATAAAGCGTCATCAAATTGCTGGCCGACACCATCATCCCCATGCCGACCGCCGCAAAGATGACCAGAACTGGATATTCAGCGCGGAACTCGCCTGATTTTTCGAAAAAGCGCGGCGCAACCATCAGGCAGATGATCGCGGAAAGATAGATCAGCAGCTTCGCGAAACTGCCAAACGCATCCATCCGGTAGAGGCCTTCAAAAGCGTCTCCGCCTAACTCGTAGGAAGGGTTGAACAGGAAATTTGCTGATACCAGCGACGCCGCCACCAAACCGGCCACCGCCAAAATGGACACCAACCGCGCCGATTTACGGCCTTCCCATGCGGCGACCAAAAGCAACAACAGGCCCGTTGCCGACAGAATAATTTCGGGCAGGGTGAAATAGAGGGAAATGGCGGTGTTCATTAGTGCGCTCCCTCTTTCGCAGAATGGTCATCCTTTGGCTTCACCGGCGCACCTTTTTTCCAGTGAGCGTCACCCTCGGGAGCGGCTTTGGCAAGCCGGTCGACCAATATCGTTACGTCGCTGCGCATCGGGGCCATGAAACTCTCCGGATAAATGCCCATCCACATCACCACCGCAGCTATCGGCGCGAGCAGTGCATATTCGCGCGCATTGAGATCGGGAAGGAAGCGGACCTCGTCCGACGGCGCATCGCCAAAGGCGACCCGGCGATAGAGATACAGCATATAGGCCGCGCCCAAGATAATCCCGGTCGCGCAAACCAGTGCTCCCCAGCTGCTCATTTCATAAAGCCCGATCAGTGCCAGAAACTCACCGACAAAGCCGCTCGTACCCGGCAGGCCGACCGAGGCCATGGTGAACAGCATGAACAGCATCGCATAGCCGGGCATGTTGTTCGACAGGCCGCCGTAGCGGGCAATTTTGCGCGTATGCAGCCGATCATAGATTACGCCTACGCAAAGAAACAGCGCCCCAGATACCAACCCGTGGCTAAGCATCACGACAATCGCGCCCTCTATGCCCTGTTGATTGAAAGCGAACAGACCGGCGGTTACAATCGCCATATGCGCGACCGAGGAATAGGCGATCAGCTTTTTCATATCCTCCTGCACCAGCGCAACCAGCGAGGTATAAACCACCGCGACCATCGACAGGCCGAGCACCAGCCACATCAGCTGGGCGGACGCATCCGGAAACATCGGCATCGAAAAGCGCAAGAAACCATAGCCGCCCATTTTCAGCAGCACCCCGGCCAGAATGACCGACCCCGCCGTCGGGGCCTGAACGTGCGCGTCGGGCAGCCAAGTGTGCACTGGCCACATCGGCATTTTTACCGCAAAACTAGCAAAGAACGCCAGCCACAGCCAAGTCTGCGCCTCCGCCGGGAAGTCATGGACCATCAGTTTAGGGATCTCGCTCGTTCCCGCCTGCTGCACCATCCACAGCATCGCCACCAACATCACAACCGACCCCAGCAGGGTGTAGAGGAAGAATTTATAGCTGGCGTAAACCCGATCGGCTCCGCCCCAGATGCCGATAATCAGGTACATCGGGATCAGGCCGGCCTCGAACAGGATATAGAAAAGGAAAATATCCTGCGCCGCGAACACGCCGATCATCAGCACTTCCATGAACAGGAACGCGGCCATATATTCGCCAACGCGCCTTTCAATCGCGACCCAGCTCGCCCCGATACAGATCGGCATCAGGAATACGGTCAGCATGATCAGCATCAGCGCGATGCCGTCGATCCCCAGCGCCCAAGCGAAGCTGCCGAACAAAGGTGCTTTCTCGACAAACTGCCACTGCGCCCCGCCGATGTCGAAATTGGCCCAGAGGACGCAGCCCAAGACCAGCTCAACCAGCGTCGCCAGCAACGCGGTCCAGCGCGCGGCACTCGCACCGATGAACAGACAGGCAATCGCCGCCGCCATGGGCACCGCCATCATCAACGACAGGATCGGGAAATCTAGTGCGTTCATTGCCCCGCCCCTCCGA
>JBGSLY010000168.1:0-6938 GCA_041740435.1 Parasphingorhabdus sp. | reverse complement strand
TGTTTGGCGGAACGGGTGACGATATTCTGGACGGCGGAAACGGTATCGACACCGCAGATTTTACTTCCCTGACGGTATCGGTAACCGTCGATCTTGGCAACGGATCGGCCCAGTCGACTGGCGACGGAGTGGACACGTTCATTCGTATTGAAAACGTTCGGGGATCGGATACGGCCGGAGATATTCTGACCGGCGACTTTTTCGACAATTTCCTCTTCGGTCAAGGCGGCAATGATATACTGGCGGGCGGAGAGGGCAACGATACGCTCAACGGTGGCTCTGGAATCGATACGGCCGACTATTCGTTTTCGGTCGATGGCATAGTGGTCAATTTGATCAACGGCGCTGTAAATGATGATGGGTCAGGTGGAGCTGATATTCTGGTTTCGATTGAAAATATCATCGGCAGCGAATTTGATGATATTTTGATAGGTAGCAATGCTGCAAATGTCCTTACAGGTGGATTTGGCCGCGACATCATGACTGGACGAAACGGAGCTGATGTGTTCACATTTCGGTCAGTGGAGGAGACGGCTTTGGACATCGCAAATTGGGATGTCATCACCGATTTTAGTCTGGCCGTAGATCGGATCGATCTATCGCAAATTGACGCCGATACCGCGCTGGCTGGAGACCAAGCATTTGCCGCCATCATTGCGTCCAATGCATTATTCACGGCCGCAGGCCAATTGCGTCTGACCGACGGTATTTTATATGGCAATACAGACTCAGACGCCGATGCTGAATTTGCGATTCAGCTTGACGGAGTGAGCAGCCTGACCTTGGCACAGTTTATCCTGTGACCGGAAACGGCGGCGATGGGTTAATAACCCATCAGACCAAGGACCTCTTTCCGGCTGCGTGAATCGTCAAGGAAGCATCCCAGCAATCGGCTGGTGGTCATGCCGACGCCCGGCGTGCGCACGCCGCGCGCGGTCATACAGCTGTGGCTGGCCTCGATAACGACTGCTACGCCATGTGGTTTCAAATGGTCCCAGATGCATTCGGCCACTTCCGCCGTCAGCCGCTCCTGAACCTGCAATCGCCGGGCATAGCCGTGCAGCACGCGGGCCAGTTTGGAAATTCCCACCACCCGGTCCGTGGGCATATAGGCGATACTGGCCTTGCCGATAATCGGTGCCATATGATGCTCGCAATGCGACTGGAACGGAATATCGCGCAGCAGCACCAGTTCGTTATAGCCGCCCACTTCCTGAAAAGTGCGAGCGAGATGGATACGCGGATCCTCGTCATATCCCTGACAATATTCTTTCCACGCCCGCGCAACGCGGCGCGGGGTGTCGATCAAACCTTCGCGGTCCGGGTCATCGCCGGTCCAGCGGATCAATGTCTTAATCGCATCCTGCACCTCTTCGGGCACATAGATTTTGGCCGATTCACGCTCGGCCAACGCCGCTTCAATGTCCATGGGAAACTCTTTGGTTGCAAAAGTGGCTCGAAGGCTCTCGCGTAACATCGCCAAATTTTTTATGGTGGTCAAGCGAATAGGATGATGCAACCATTGATGCGGTTCCACTTAAGATCGCTCTGGTCGGGAGAAACGGGAATTGGCGCAACAATTGTCCCCAGCTGAAGAAGCCCGGGCGCTCTCGATTGTCGAACGCTGTTTGGAGCACCAATCGGAAAAGCAAACTCGAATGGTCCGGCGCATGTGTGGCACCAACGCAGCGCTGTTGAATCGCGTCACAAGTCTGCTTGCCGTTGCGGGAGTCGAAAACACTTATTTTTCTGAAAGCGTCATTACCGACTGGATAGAGGACATTCCGGCGCGCATCGGGCCGTATAAGGTTAGCGACATATTGGGACGCGGTGGTATGGGCGTCGTGTTGCTGGCCGAGCGCGACGATGGGGTGTTCGACAAGCAGGTAGCGATAAAGCTGATCCTGCCGAAGTTTAAAAGCGATATGTTCGCGCAGCATTTTGCCATGGAGCGCAAGATTTTAGCCCTGCTCGATCACCCTTCGATCGTGCGGATTATTGATGGCGGTGAGATCGACGGGCGGCCCTATCTGGTCATGGATTTGGCGCGCGGTGTATCGCTGCTTGCACATGCCAAGTCGCATAACCTCTCGAAAAGGGACAATTTGAAATTGTTTATCGCGGTGTGCGAGGCGGTCCAGTTCGCCCACCGCAATTTGGTGATCCATGCCGATCTCAAGCCGTCCAACATTCTGGTTGACGAAGATGGACGAGTTAAATTGCTGGACTTCGGAGTGGCTCGCTTGCTTGAAGATGGTGTCATCGATGTCGGCAAATCTGCCGGATTGACCCATGGCTATTCACCGCCCGAGCGTATCGCAGGCACGGTCTCGGCCAATATCGCGGGAGATGTCTTTAGCTTGGGTGTGATATTGTCAGAGCTTTTGACAGGACAAAGCCATGATACATATCAAAGGTCGATAGAAGATCCCGACTTGGCGGCAATCGCGGCCATGGCGAAGGCACCCGATCCGAACAATCGCTATCCCGACGTTTCGGCATTGCTGGCCGATACGCGGTATTACTTGAACGATTTTCCCGTCGCGGCGATGCCTGCTGGATGGCGTTATTCCGCTGTCAAATTCATCCGGCGGCATCGTCGGGGGCTGGCGCTGACCACCGCTCTTGGCTCGTTGTTGCTAGGGGCGACGGTTGTTAGCACATCGCTGTACTTTTCAGCCGAAAGGGCGCGGGCCGAGGCCGATGCCCGATTTGCCGACGCTCGGGGAACGGCGCGGTATTTGCTGTATGACTTGATGAACAAACTGGAGCAGCAACCCCAGTCTTTGCTGCTGCGCGAACAAGTTGCCGATGTGGCGCAGCACTATCTCGATCGCCTGTCTAACGCCCGACAGGCATCGCCAGAAGTAAAGCTGGAAACAGCTACCGGGCTTTGGCGGCTGGCGGAACAACAGGCAAAGGCGGGAACGCCGAGTCTGGATCAGCCGGACAAGGCCGACGCTAATCTGCGCAAAGCCGAAGCAATTTTGCTGACCCTAACCGGGGATAAGGCCCCGGTTCTGTTGGCGCGAATCCGTCTGGACCGGGTCAGCCTTGCCTCCGACATACAGGCGGATCAGGCAGCCGCCGATCGGTTGCTGGCGCAAGCAAAGTCAAGTGTCCATGCCGTGGTCGATCAAGTTCCGGGATTGCAACGCGATTATTTGTTTGCGCTGGCCAGTCTCCGTGTTTGGCAAGGCCGCTATGCCGACGCGAAACGCGCCGCACGTTCCGCTCTCGGGCAGAAATACGATCTGTCCCTGCGCAGCGACGTTTTGGCAATGGCGCGCATCACCGACATTTTGGCGGAAGCGACCTATTATGATGGTGATCCGAGGGCGGCAGCGGTGCTGTATAAAAATGCCATGGAGATGTTGCAATCCGCGCAAAATCGTTGGCCGACGGATACATTCGTGCTGAAGCGGCTGAGCCGAGCAAGATGGGCGCTTGGTTCCACCTATCTTGAAACCAAACAATTTGCGGAAGGGTTGCGGCTGCTGGAGCAGGCGCAAGCCGAGGCAGAAACGGCGTTGGCATTTGATACCGACGATCAGGAAGCCAAACGTAGCGTCCGCATTGCGGAATCTTCGCGCGCTCAGGCCCTTTCGTTCTTAGGCCGTACGCAAGACGCGATTGCAATCCAGCGGCAACGGATCGCTATGGACCGGCGGGCATGGGAAGCGGACCGCGAAGATGCCCGCGCCCTGCGCGACTATGCCTATAGCGTTCTGGTCGCCGCAGAGATGCTGGACAACGAAGGCGACCGGATCGGATCCTGCGAGCAGGACCGGCTTGCGATTTCGCTTTACGACCGAGCTTCACGGTCGGGGAATATGTCGGAACTGGACAGCGGCTATAATCTCAAATTGGCGAAAGCCCGGAGGGATCGCAATTGTGCATAGGGGATCGGTTGATAATGGGGATTTTGAAGAGAAATCAATGGGTGTACGGGCGGAACAGACAGAAAATTGACAATCAACCCTGGCTACGATAACAATCGTCAGACATTGGGGTCGCATCTTTCATTCGCTGATACGTGGCAATCGCCATGATTGGCTCGTTTGACTACGGAGCTGAACCCATGTCCTTTCCTGCCGTATTTGATCTGGCCAGCCTCAATGGAACCAACGGCTTTCGCCTCGACGGCATCGATCAACTGGATCAAAGCGGATTATCCGTAGCGGATGCTGGCGACATCAATGGTGATGGATTTGATGACATTATCATAGGAGCCGCCAGCGCAGACCCAAGCGGTCGCAATCTTGCCGGAGAAAGCTATGTTGTCTTTGGCCAAGCGGGCGGCTTCTCCGCAAGCTTAGATCTTGGCGCGCTTGACGGCACCAACGGCTTTACAATCAACGGTATCGCGGCTTCCGACTCGAGCGGATATTCTGTGGCGAGCGCGGGTGACGTCAACGGTGATGGCTTTGATGACGTCATCATCGGAGCACCCCGTGCGGGTCCCAGCGGTGCCAGTTACGCTGGACAAAGCTATGTGGTGTTAGGCAAGTCTGACGGGTTTGCCGCCAGCCTGGATTTGGCGAGTTTGGACGGAACCAACGGCTTTCGGATCAATGGCATCAGCGGCTATGATTATAGTGGCCGCACTGTTGACGGCGTCGGTGATATCAACGGAGACGGTTTCGATGATGTCATTATTGGCGCGCGCGGCGGAGATCCCGATGGGGTCTCCTATGCGGGTGAAAGCTACATTGTGTTCGGCAAATCCGGCGGGTTTTCCGCCAGCCTTGATCTTGTCGGCCTTGATGGGACCAACGGCTTTCGCCTCGACGGCATCGATGAGCGTGACTATAGCGGCTTTTCCGTATCGGGTGCGGGCGATGTCAATGGCGATGGCTTTGCCGATATCATCATTGGTGCTAGGGGCGCAGATCCGGGCGATGACAGCAGTGCCGGGGAAAGCTATGTGGTGTTTGGCAAGGCGGCGGGCTTTGCCGCAACATTTGACCTAACCAGTCTGAACGGCACCAATGGTTTCCGCCTCGACGGCATCGATGCGCTTGACCGAAGCGGCTTTTCGGTATCGGGCGCTAGCGATGTCAATGGCGATGGCTTTGCCGACATAATCATCGGCGCCTATGGCGGTGATCCGGGCGGCGACAGCTATGCCGGGGAGAGCTATGTGGTGTTTGGCAAGGCGTCGGGCTTTGCCGCAGCGCTTGACCTTGCCAGCCTTGACGGCAGCAACGGCTTTCGCCTTGACGGCATCGATGCGTCTGACTTTAGCGGCTTTTCCGTTTCAAGCGCGGGCGATGTCAATGGCGATGGCTTCGCTGATATGATCATTGGCGCCCATCGCAGTGATCCTGATAGAAATGTCGACGCCGGCGAAAGCTATTTAATCTATGGCAAAGCGGGCGGATTTTCCGCAGGTATTGACCTTGCCGCCTTGGATGGAATCAACGGTTTTCGTATCGATGGCATCGACGCCGGGGACCTCAGCGGCCGCAGTGTCGCCGGTGCGGGCGATGTCAATGGCGACGGTTTTGCTGATATTCTGATTGGGGCTGGTGGTGGTGATCCCGGCGCTAGCGCCGGTGCGGGGGAAAGCTATGTCATCTTCGGCATCATGCCGCAATTTGGTGTGACGCGAATCGGAGCCAATGGCGGCCAATTCATCTTCGGCGGTTTGGGCGACGACACGATTGAGGGACGCGGCGGCGATGACATGATCCGTGGCAATGACGGCGATGACAATCTGTCCGGCGATGAAGGTGATGACACCGTCGAAGGCGGCGAGGACGATGACGTGATCTCGGGTGGTTCGGGTAACGATATTCTCGTCGGCGATGCCGGCGATGACGTAATTTCGGGCGGTTCGAGCGACGATTTTCTGGTCGGCGGCGTTGGTGACGACATTATCGACGGCGGTTCGGGTCACGACAGCATCGACGGCGGCGAAGGATTTGACGTGATCTCGGCTGGATCGGGTGATGATATTGTCAATGCCGGTTCGGGCAATGACCAGATTGACACCGGCAGCGGCAACGACACGGTGATTGGCGGAACCGGCGATGATGTGATGCTGCTACGCGAGGGGGATGATATTGCCAGCGGCAATGCCGGCAGCGACAATCTGATCGGCGATCTTGGCAACGACGTGCTGCGCGGCGGTTCGGATGCTGACATCCTGAACGGCGGCGACAATGACGATCGGCTGGAAGGCGGCACGGGCGATGATGAACTGATTGGCGGCAGCGGCAATGATTTTCTGGTTGGCGGCGGTAGCGGGGATACGGATAACTTGCGCGGCGGGTTGGGCGACGACACCTATCAAGTGCAGGATAGCGCTGATAGCGTGGTCGAACTCGCCAATCAAGGCAGCGACCTGATCCGCACCGGGCTAGACTATATCCTGCCCGCCAATGTCGAACGGCTGGTCATTCTGGCGGGCGCGCGTTCCGCTACGGGCAACAGTCTCGACAATATCATCGTCGGCACCGGCGGCGGCGATACGATCAGCGGGCTTGGCGGGGCGGATACCCTGCGCGGCGGATCGGGGCTGGATACCATATTAGGCGGAGCGGGCATCGACATCCTTGATGGCGGAGCGGGCAAGGACACCATGACCGGCGGTGTGGACAAGGACACGTTCCAATTCCGGTTCCTTTCGGACTTCAACACCACGCGCGCCACCGCCGATGTCATCACTGATTTCGACCGGGCGGCGGGGGAGAAGATTCAGATCAACCTGATCGACGCCAACACCAATACCGGCGCTGACGATGATTTCGAATGGATCGCCAGCAACGGTTTTAGCGGCACGGCGGGCGAGCTGCGCTTTGTACAGCTCGGCAGCAGCACTTTTGTCGAGGGTGATGTCAATGGCGACGGCGTGGCTGATCTGGTGATCAAGCTCAACGGCTTGGTCGCGCTAACGTCCAACAGTTTTATCGGGGTCAGGGATTTGCAGCCCA
>JBGSLY010000167.1:0-4561 GCA_041740435.1 Parasphingorhabdus sp. | reverse complement strand
GAAATCCGTCTGACCAGAAGATGAATGGTCGAAATCTGACCCTAGACAAACAAATCCGCTGCTGCGTCGATTATCGCTTCCGCATCCAGCCGATAGGCGCGGTAAAGGTCGGGCAGGTCGCCGGTTTGGCCAAAGCGATCGATGCCGAGCGGGCTGACGCGCTGACCGGCAACCCCGCCCAGCCATGACAGGGCCGACGGTGCGCCATCGATGACGGTTATCAGTCCGGCTTTGGCCGGCAGCGCGCCGAGCAATTTTTCGGCATGGCTCTGCCGGGCCGCCTTTTCCTGCCAGCGGCCTGCGCGAACTGCCGACCAGTCGCGGTGCAGCAAGTCGGGCGAGGTGACGTTGAGCAGGCCCAGGCCCGGAATATCCTGCTCCAATTGCTGCCACGCGGTTATCGCTTCTGGCGCGATAGCACCGGTAAACACAATCGCCGCTTCTGCGTCCGCGCCCGGGGGTTTCAGCCAATACCCGCCGCGCAGCGCGTCGCTTTCCCAGTCCGCGCTTGATCGGTCCACCTGCGGGATCGAACGCGTGGACAGCCGCAGATAGACCGAGCCGCCGTCGTCGGCCTGCAGGTGTTCGAACGCCCAGCGCATCATCAGCGCCAGTTCATCGGCGAACGCCGGCTCAAAATAGGTCAGGCCAGGCTGCCCCATGCCGATCAGCGGGGAATTGATTGACTGATGCGCGCCGCCTTCCGGTCCCAAAGTGATCCCAGATGGCGTCGCCACCAGCAAAAAGCGCGCATCCTGATAACATCCGTAATTCAGGGCATCGAGCCCGCGCGCAATGAACGGGTCGTATACCTTGCCGACCGGAAGCAGACGGGTACCGAACACCGGTGCGGACAGGCCGAGCGCGGCCAGCATCAGGAAAAGGTTGTTTTCCGCTATGCCCAATTCGATATGCTGGCCAGCGGTATGCCCGGCCCATTTTTGCGGAGTGGGGATTTTGGCGGCCTGAAACACATCCCGCAATTCCTGCCTGCGGAACAGGCCGCGTTGATTGACGAACGCGCCCAGATTGGTGGACACTGTGACATCGGGCGATGTGGTGACAATGCGGTCCGCAAGGGCACTGAGCGCTGGATCATCGGATTTGGCAAGGTCGAGCAAGATTCGCCCGAAAGCCGCCTGCGTCGATTGTTCCGCGCCATCGGGAACCGGAAAGTGCGCCGGTACCGGAACGACCGGTGCAGCGCGTGCCGCCCTTGGTCCGGCCAGGGCCGAACCTGCGATAAAGGTCTGTAACGCCTGTGCCGCTGGCGCATCCATGCCAGCAAAGGGCAGCCATTCATCCCCCGGAGCGATCCCCAGACTGTCGCGCAGCCCGTGAATCTGCGTCGGGTTCATCAGGCCGGCATGGTTGTCTTTGTGACCGGCAAAGGGCAGGCCATATCCTTTGACGGTGTATGCGATGAACAGTGTCGGCACATCGTCGTCTGCACTTGCAAAAGCCTGTGTCAGCGTTTCGATGCAATGCCCGCCCAAATTGGTCATCAGACCGGCCAGCGCCGCATCATCAAAACTCGCTATCAGCTTCGCGCTCTCCGATTTCCCGCCCAGATCGGTCAACAGTCGCTCGCGCCATGCACTTCCGCCCTGATAGGTCAGCGCGGCGAATTCGGCGTTGGGACAATTGTCGATCCATTTGGCAATGGCATTGCCGCCGGGGCGGGCAAAGACTTCGCGTTGCTGCTTGCCGTGCTTTAGCGTCACCACCCGCCAGCCGCAGGTCCGGAAAATATCGTCAAACCGATTGAACATCCGGTCCGCGGTCGTGTGGTCGAGCGACTGCCGGTTATAATCGACAATCCACCAGCATCCACGAATATCATGCTTATAGGCTTCGATCAGGCATTCGTAGATATTGCCTTCGTCGAGCTCCGCATCGCCCATTAACGCGATCATCCGCCCCGCATCCGCCGGATCCAATTGGCCGTGCGCGATCAGATAATCCTGCACCAGGCTGGCAAACGCGGTGATGGCTACACCCAGACCCACCGATCCGGTGGAAAAATCGACCGGAATCTGGTCCTTGGTGCGGCTGGGATAGCTTTGCATCCCGCCAAATCCGCGAAAATTCTGCAATTGCTTCAGACTTTGCTGTCCCAGCAAATAGTGGATCGCATGCAGCACCGGCCCGGCATGCGGCTTTACCGCAACCCGGTCATTGGGGCGCAGCGCGTGGAAATACAGCGCGGACATAATCGCGGTCATCGATGCACAAGAGGCCTGATGACCACCGACCTTCAGTCCATCGCGGCTTTCCCGGACATGATTGGCGTTGTGGATTGTCCATGCCGACAGCCAGCGCAGCCGCTCTTCGAGCTGTTCGAGCATCGCGATGTCGCTGGCGGCAAGCGGAGGAGAGACGGACATACAGACCCTCAAAATTGGCAATCCGCGCAGCTTAGAACAACCGCGCGGATAAATCCTTGCGAATATCGGCGTCCGCCTTGCCGAAATTGGCATTATATGCCATGTTATGGTAATTCAGGGGGCAAAGATACCAATCATGGAACTCGATGCGATAGACTTGCGCATTTTGCAGGCGATACAAGCGGATGGCCGGATCACCAACCAGGATTTGGCGGAACGCGTCGGCCTCTCGCCCAGTCCCTGTTTGCGAAGGGTCAGACAGCTGGAAGCGCGCGCCGTTATCAGCGGCTATGTCGGTCTGGTTGATCCGCAAGCTTTGGGCCTGACCGTCACCGCCTTTGTCCGGGTCCGGCTGGTGGGACAGGATGACCGGCATCTGGCCCATTTCGAGGAGACGGTCGCCAATTTTTCGGAAGTGATGGAATGCTATCTAATGACCGGGGAAAGCGACTATCAGTTGCGAGTGCTGGTCACATCACTCGCGGCCTTCGAAGACTTTCTCCGCCACCGGTTGACCCGAATCGAAGGGGTGTCGCAAGTGACATCCAGCTTTGCATTGCGCCCGGTTGTTTACCGCACCGCGTTACCCGCCGGCGCGTAAACCCCTCAAAAACCCCCCAATCAAAACCCTGCTGCCTGCCCGTCTTTGCGCATTTCGGTGGCCCCGGTGTAGACGCCGGTCTCCGGGTCGCGGGCAATCGCTTGATAGCCGCCGAACATGATGCCGTCGCTGACCACCTCCACCTTGTGCCCCATGGCGCGCAGCCGTTCGACGGTGTCCGCCGGGATGCCCGGCTCGACAAACAGCGTACCAAGCAGATCGGCACCGGTGCCCGCCACGTCATCGGTCGGTTGCCGCCCGCCATCGTGGTTGAGCCGCGCCGCGTCCCCCGCTTCCTGCAGGTTCATGCCATAATCGACCAGATTGATTAGCACCTGCACATGCCCCTGCGGCTGCATCCCGCCGCCCATCAGGCCCAGCGTCATATGCGGCTTGCCATCCTTTTTGACAAAGGCAGGAATAATTGTCTGGAACGGCCGTTTGCCCGGCGCATAAACATTGGGATGCTCGGGATCGAGCGAGAACAGCTCGCCGCGATCCTGAAACATAAAGCCCAGCCCATCGGCGACCAGCCCGCTGCCCATGCCGCGATAATTGGATTGGATCAGCGAAACCATCAGGCCGCTGCTATCGGCTACGGTCAGATAGGTGGTGTCGCCCTCCCCCTCCAGCTTGGGTTCGCCGGGACCGAAATCGGGGCTGGCCTTGGCGGGATCGATCAGCGCAAAGCGCGCCTTGCCATAGCTGTCGCTCAGCAATCCAGCGGGCAGCGGTGCAAAATCCGGATCGGCATAAAAACGCGCCACATCGGCAAAGGCCAGCCGTTTGGCCTCGGTAATATAATGCAGCACCTCGGCGCTGCCGCGCGGCCAGCGCGCCAGATCGACGTTCTTCAGGATATTGACCATTTGCAGCGCGGCAAACCCCTGCGTATTCGCGGGCAGTTCGCACAGCTCATAGCCTTTGCGATAGGATACACAGGCCGGCTCAAACCAGTTGCCCGTATGCTCGGCCATGTCGCGGTAACGGATATCGCCGCCAATCCGCTGAAAATAGCGGTCGATGGTGCGGGCGATATCGCCCTTGTAAAACGCATCGCGGCCACCCTGGCCAATGGTTTCCAGCGTGGCCGCCAGATCGGGGTTCCGGAACATCTCCCCTGCGCGCGGCGCGCCTTTGGCAAAGTAGGTGGCGCGGGCATTGGCAAATTCGCCGATCATCGCCTGCCGTGTTTCAAACCCCTTCAGGTTGCGGTCGAGATAGGCGGCAATCACCGGCGCGATCGGATGCCCGTCGCGGGCATAGGCGATGGTCGGGGCCAATATCTCCGCCATAGGCAGCTTGCCAAAACGCTCGTGCATAGCAAACCAGCCATCGACGGTGCCGGGCACCGTAACCGGCAAATGCCCTAATGGCGGAATGCTGGTCCCTTTACCGATGGCTTTCTTCAGCTGCGCCAGCGTCCGCCCCTTGGGGCTGCGGCCCGACCCGTTATAGCCGTGCAGCGCCCCGGTCTTCGGGTCCCAGATGATGACAAACAGGTCGCCGCCAATCCCGTTGCCGGTCGGCTCCATCAGGCCCAGCGCCGCATTGGCCGCAATCGCCGCATCAA
>JBGSLY010000166.1:0-4590 GCA_041740435.1 Parasphingorhabdus sp. | reverse complement strand
TTGATAAATTCGCTCGGCGTGCGGCCATTGAATTGCTTGAATTCACGAATAAAATGCGACTGGTCAGAATAGGCGGTGGTGGCGATGTCGCGCCAATGGGTCAATTCCTGCCAAGTCAGTTTGTTGGCGCTGTGCAGGGCGCGAAATTTCCGATGCAGCTTTTTGGGCGATGCGCCGAAATATTTTTTGCACAATCGCTCAACCTGCCGCGAGGAATAGTAGACGTTGTTCAGCAGGTCTTCGAGCTCGTTGGGATCGGGCGAGGTCAACCATGCCGTCACCTGATCGAGAAAGGCGGTGTGCAGGCGCTTTTCGAAATCGGCCACTGACAGAAACATGGCATCGGCAGCAGCACGGCGGGTATCGGTGTCGGCGGCCGCGAATATGCTATCGATCATGGGGAGTTGGGTGGCCGCTATATGCTCGCGATACTCGGTCGCCTGATCGGCCAACGCATCTGCGGGCACGTCAAACAGGCGCACCCAGCCCGCCGGGGTGATCGCCGCGCCAAAAATCTGCGTGTCCGGCGCGAATCGCACGTTGCTGCTTTTATAAGTCGGACCGCACAATAGCGCGGAACCGGGGCCAAAACTCTCCCATTGGCCATTGATATCCGATTCAACCGAACCGCGCAGGATAAAGCGCAGATTGGCGATTTCCGCACGCATAATGTCTTCGGCGCCTTCGGGCACCGTGACCTGATAATAGCTGCTGACCATCGACCGGATTGCCGGATCGGGACTGAAATACTCAAACTGAATCAACCACTCGTCCCCCATACGCGCCGATCAGAAATCGGCCAAACGCGCAACCGGGCACCAAACGCAGCCTTCACACTTCGTTGCCACCCGAATTGACCATCAATGGCGAGAATATTCAATGGAAAAATCTGTTGGCTTGTGCGGGACCGTACATCGCTGTGGAATTTTTTCGGTGATAGCGGGATCAGACGGAGCCCAACGACTCATCGACGGTAATGCACGATTCATCGTTCATTCAGATCGAAATGATAAGATGGACCCCGCAACACGAAAGGACAAGACGATGTATCTCCCCCCAGATCCTTCATCAACCAGCCGGTTACGGCGCTGTCCACACACGCCATCGGACAGGCTCGCGGCTTTTTGCCGCTCTATCACCCCGATATCCAGAACCGCTGCCCCGGTTGCGGCAAATCGCACTGGAATGTCGGGCGGTTGATGGCCGAGTGCGCCTTTTGCGAAACCGCGCTGCCGCTAGCCATGACCGCGTCACAGCCGATGGAGCCGCGCTTCATGAGCCGCAACAGCGAAATCGCGCATTAATTAAAGGTCGCCAAAAGCCTCCAGCGCAGCACGGGCAACCGGCTCGCCCCATTCCTGAACGAAATGGCCGCCATCGGCGATTTCCATCGGTTCGGGGCAGCCTTTGATCAATTTTTGCAATGACCGCATTGCGGGGGGTCCCAGCACCGGGTCCTGCATCCCGATGGCCATGAAGCTGTCCCCGGTCCATTCCTCCGACCAGAATTTCGCGGCTTTGCGGCTAACCTCTACCCCGTCCATATCGGGCGAGACTGGCACCAGAGCGGGAAACTTGCGCGCCGCCGCCTGATAGCTTGAATCGGGGTAGGGCGCGTTATAGGCGGCGATTTCCTCTGTCGTCAGGTGCGGAGTGCCGCGCGCAATGATCGCCCCTGCGTCAAAATCGGGGGTGGTCAGCGCGTAATTCTTCCATGCCTCAAACCCTGGACCCGGCGAATTGCCGACACCAAGGCCGGTGTTCATGACAATCAGCCGCGATAGCCGGGTACCAAAATCCGCATCAACCGGCAAAGTCAGCCCGATCAGCCCGCCCCAATCCTGACACACCAAAGTGATATTTTTGAGATCAAGGCGCTTAACCAACGCCAAAATCATATCGCGGTGAAAGTCGAAGCTGATGTCATTGAGTTCGGTCGGCTTGTCCGAACGGCCAAAACCCAGAAAATCCGGACACACCGCCCGCGCACCGCTCTCCAGAATCACCGGGATCATCCGACGATAAAGAAAGCTCCAGGATGGCTCCCCGTGCAGGCACAGGAACACCCGTTCGGCGTCAATTGGTCCGGCATCAACCCATGCCACGCGCAGGCCTTCATACCCCGGCAAATCTTCGGCATAGTGCACCGGATAATCAAAATCCGGCAGGTTAGCACAACGGTCCTCTGGCGTGCGTTTGGCGGCAATGGTCATGGTGGCTCTCCTGTTTATTGTTCCACAATCTGCAAGCACAACTGTGCTCCTGCGCAGGCAGGAGCCTATCTTGGGGCCGGTTTACGTGGCGACAAGGCAGGAAAAAGGCTCCCGCCTGCGCGGGAGCACAGGGGTTACTTCCCGCACAGCTTGGCGACGCCGCCCAAAACCGCCACAATCACCGCGCCCAGCAACACTCCAAACACCCCCGACAGGGCCGCGACGATCAGCCATTCCAGCGCCGGACTGGCCGCCGCAAGATGGCCCGCATCGTGCACCCAATCCGGAATCGGGGTCAGGTGATATTCGTGCATACCGTGCAGCACAATCTGTCCGCCGACCCACAGCATGGCCGCGGTACCGATGGTCGAAATCGCCGACATGAGTTTGGGCATGATATGCACCAAACCATCGCCAAATTTGGCCATCGCACCGGTTTTTTCCCGCGCCAGATGTAGCCCGATATCGTCGAGCTTTACCAGAAAACCGACCATACCATAGACTGCCACGGTTATCAGGATCGCCACAGCCAGCAACACAATCCCCTGAGTCACGAGCGGGCGATCCGCGACGGTCGACAGGGCAATGGCCATAATCTCCGCCGACAGGATGAAATCGGTCCGCACCGCGCCCGATACCTTGCTGTTCTCCAACTCCTTCGATGTCAGCGTGGCAATCGCGTCCTCGATCTCGTGATGATGTCCGGTCAGCGCGCCGATCACCTTTTCCGCGCCCTCGTAACACAAATACGCCCCGCCGATCATCAGCAGCGGTGTGATCGCTCCCGGCAAGAAAGCACTGAGCAGCATGGCGGCAGGGAGCAGGATGATAATCTTGTTGAACAAAGACCCCTTGGCAATCCGCCAGATTATCGGCAGCTCGCGGTCAGGGGTAAAGCCGGTCACATATTGCGGGGTGACCGCGGTATCATCGATCACCACTCCGCCCGCCTTGGCGCTGGCCTTCATCGTCGCGGCTCCAACGTCGTCGAGCGAGGCGGCGGCCAGTTTTGCTATCGCGGCGACATCATCGAGCAGGGCAACCAATCCGGTGGGCATGAGTAATCGTCCTTATTCTGACCGCGCGAAATAGTCGCGGCGAAAGTCTTCGGCAAAGGCGGCGAAACGACCGCCCGCAATCGCGGCGCGCATGCCCGCCATCAGCGACTGGTAATAGGCGATATTATGCTCGGTCATCAACATCGCACCCAATATTTCGCCCGAGCGGATCAGATGGTGCAGATAGGCGCGGCTAAACTGGGTGCAGACCGTGCAGCCGCAAGTGGTATCGAGCGGCTGTATATCCTCGGCAAAGCGGGCGTTGCGGATGTTGATGGGGCCAAAGCGCGTAAACGCCTGGCCATTGCGGCCCGAGCGCGACGGCAGCACACAATCGAACATATCCACCCCGCGCTCCACCGCGCCGACCAGATCGTCGGGCTTGCCGACCCCCATCAGATAGCGGGGCTTGTCGGCGGGCAACTGGCCAGGGGCATAGTCGAGCACGCCGAACATCGCCTCCTGCCCCTCCCCCACCGCAAGGCCGCCTATCGCATAGCCATCGAAGCCTATGTCCTGCAGCGCTTGCGCCGAGGCACCGCGCAAGTCCTGTTCGAGCGCGCCCTGCTGAATTCCGAACAGTGCCGCCGATGCCGCATGGCTGTCACAGCAATCGAAACCGTCGCGGGATCGCTTGGCCCAGCGCATGGATCGTTCCATCGAAGCCGCCGCTTCTTCGCGGGTCGCGCCGTTTTTGGTGCATTCGTCGAACGCCATCACGATATCACTGCCCAGCAGCCGCTGAATCTCCATCGAGCGTTCGGGGGTCAGCATGTGCCGCGAGCCATCGAGATGACTTTTGAACTCGACCCCGTTTTCGCTCATCTTGGTCAGCGCCGACAGGCTCATCACCTGATAGCCGCCGCTGTCGGTCAGGATCGGCCGGTCCCAGCGCATAAAGCTATGCAGCCCCCCTAATCGCGCCACCCGCTCCGCGCCGGGGCGCAGCATCAGGTGATAGGTGTTGCCCAAAATAATGTCCGCACCGGTCGCCCGCACCGTATCCGGCTTCATCGCCTTCACCGTGGCGGCGGTGCCGACGGGCATGAAGGCGGGCGTGCGAATATCGCCGCGCTGCATCGCAATCGTCCCGGTGCGTGCGCGCCCGTCGGTGGCGGCAATGGTGAAGGCGAAGCGGGGGCGGGTCATCTCCTTGCGCTCTTGCCAGAAATTTGCGCTTGTGCAAGCCCATGGGCTTGATACCGGTGGTTTATGCGTATCCTTGTTTCTCTAAGTTGCCTGCTTGCGGCTTGCACGCCCGAACCGCCGCCTCCGACCGAAGCCGATGCCTTGCAGGTCACGCAATCCCCGACCGAAAC
>JBGSLY010000165.1:0-8312 GCA_041740435.1 Parasphingorhabdus sp. | reverse complement strand
CACTGACCGGGTTATTTGTGGCTCTGCTGCAGCATTTGCGTGGGGCAGCCGTTACCCAGCAAACCGCACTTCCCTTGGGGAGTTTTATGGCAATCTCAGCCTTTCCCATTTGGTTGCTGCAATCGGCCCTACCCGAAGGCGCCGTCATGTTGCCGCATTTTCCATTTTGATCCACCGCCCGAAAAAATTTGCTTCGCAAAGCCATTGCAACCTTGTTGCAGCTTGGCTAACAGAGCCGCGCTAAGCAGCGGGCCATGTCCGCTTACGCGCCCCTGTGGTGGAATTGGTAGACGCGCTCGACTCAAAATCGAGTATCGAAAGATGTGCCCGTTCGAGTCGGGCCAGGGGCACCATTTTTAGGCAGTTTCACTTCGTGTATGCCCATTCTCTTTTCATTCAGGAAAACCTCCCTATATAGGGCCTGTCGGTTTCGGCCGACTATGGTGATAAATTGCAGTGTGCAATAGATACAGCGGACCCGGGGGCAGTACCCGGCGGCTCCACCATTCGCAGCGTGGTTTGACGATCGCGCGGTGATTGACGGGGCCGAATCAGGATCGACGTGTGTTGAAAAGCATTGTTTTTGCCCGGCCTGAGTAAGCCGTTAAAGGCTCAAAACCTATAAGTGCCAACGATAACGAAGCACTCGCGATGGCGGCCTAATCCAGCGGCCTAACGGCCAAGGAATAGGAAGTTACAGCGCGGTTGGGCCCACCGGGCAACAGAAGGGACTCCAGCGGTCGAGGCGCACCGGGCAACAGAAGCGCCTCATTTTTCTGGATCATTCGACGCCGAAAGCGCTATGGTAATTGACCGCCTCGATCATCTTGGCAGCGGCCATGAACACCGATCCTGTGCAGGCCAGAAACAAGAGCTTGCCGCCATAGCCGGGATATTGCGCCAGATAGAGATGCCCGCGCTCCACCGCGCCGGTCGCAAGGGCATAGGTGACCAGATACACCTCGAACTTGGTTTTAATTTTGAAGAGACGCTTGAACTTTTCCCACATGCCTTAGAGTTAGCAAGGGGCGTGCCAGACGCCGAAATAGGCCATTTTGCAAAAGGCGGGATGGTTAATTGTAAAGTAACCCGACAGGTTTGACCGCTAAGCGAGTTCGCTTAAACCACAGTTCTCCAGCAATGCCAGTCGGGCGCTTTTGACATCCGAGATTAGGCCCGGAGAGGCCAGATCGACTGGCGCAATCTGCTGCGGCCAATAGGCTTCGATCACTTTCGCGATACTATCCAGACACTGCTCATCCGCGATGAATCGGGGGTCGACTGTCGCTGGATCAGCAACCACCCGCAACCGGAGGCAAGCGGGTCCTCCGCCATTGGCCATCGATTGCCGAACATCGACGGTGATTAGTTTTCGGATCGGGCCATTTCCGGCCACCATTTCGTTGAGCCATTGCCACACGGCTGCGGTTTCCTGCGCTTCGCCGGGCAGGATCAGCGCCATACCTGCGCCGTTAGGCAGCGTGACAAGCTGTGCGTTGAACAGGTAACTTTTGATCGCATCGGATAGGCTGACCCGATTATTGGGCACGACAACAATCTCGGTCTCGGGAAGTTTGCGGCGAATCTCGGCGTAGGTTTCTTCCGGATATTCGAACGCCAGTTCATGGGTGAACAGCACATTTTCATTGGCCACCGCCACGACATCATTGTGAAAAGCACCGGCGGCAATCGCAGTTTCAGATTGTTGGACGAATAGCGTTTGGTCCGGGTTCAGGCCGTGGATGCGGGCGATTGCCTTGCCCGATTCGATATGCTGACGCGCCGGAAAGGGGCCGCCGATCTTGCCATAGACAAAAATTTCCACACCGGGACTGCCGTGTTTTGCGCACAGCCGCATATGGTTGGCCGCGCCTTCGTCGCCAAAGGGGGCTGGCTGCGGCGGGTGGACCGCAAAATGCTCTTTATCGGCAAAGGCAAGGCGAAGCTGCGCCAGTGTCCCGGTCCATTCATGGCTGCGGTGCGGCATGGTCATCAGATTGGCCGCGCTTAAATGGCATTTGCCATCAGTCGTATCGGGGGCAGGGGAGACGGTCGCGGCATTAGCTGCCCACATGGCGGAGGCAGAAAAGGCAGCGGCCCGAATGTGCGGTTCTGCATCTGTCATATTGGTGCCTAGTGTGGCCAACCAATCATCATTGGGACGCGCCAAAGGCATAAAAAACCCCTGCGTCAGACCCAACCGCAAATTTGTCCGCATCTTCTCTATGCCCTGCAGCGCGGCGGCACGCGGCGTGGAGACGGCACCGGCATTATTGGCCGAAGCCAGATTGCCCCGGCTAAGGCCCGCATAGTTATGGCTTGGCCCCACAATCCCGTCGAAATTGATTTCGGTCAGCATGTTATCCTCTATCGCCCGATGAACCAGATCGTATCGCCGGGCGCGATGGACAGTGTTTTTGCCGCATCCCTGTCTATGATGACTCCTTCGTCCGTAAACGTCAGACCGGCCCAACCGGCACGAAAATCCGCGAGATGGCCGCAAGACACCAGATGCTTGTCACCGCCATCGCTCAGCTCTGTTACAACCGCGCTTCGGGCATCCCGAACGCTGCGCACATCATCTGTTTTTGCAACCATGGTAGGGCCGCCATCAAATATATCGATATATCCGCCGTAAGAGAAATTCTCGTTTTCGAGCATCCGCATCGCCGCCCGGCCACTGGGGTGGGGAAGGCCAATGACCGCCCGCGCGCTCTCGGGCAACATGGCGGTGTAGATCGGATGCTTGGGCATCAGGTCGGCGATAAATTGATTACCGTGAATGGCGTTGAAATAATCGGCATCCTGAAAGCCCATGCCGAAAAACCGTCCGGCCAGTCCGTCCCAGAACGGGGAGCCTCCGGCTTCATCTATCACGCCGCGCAGTTCGGCAAAAATGCGGTCGCCAAACCGTGCGCGATGTTCCCGAACAAAAAGATAGCGGCTGCGCGCAATGAGCAAGCCAAGCCCGCCTGCGCGCTCATTGGGATGCAAAAACAGCCCGCCAACTTCGCTGGCACCTTCAAGGTCGGTGACGAGGGACAACATTTCAGCGCGGAACGTCCGGTCCAGCTCCTTGCTGGTCTGCGATAACGTGCTGATGCGATAAGAATAGAAAGGCCAGTTTTGGCCCACTTTGGTGAAAAGCTGCCCCGTGCCGCGCACTGCGCCGGTTTCCGTGTCTTCGAGGATCAGGATAAACAACTCGTCGACCTGTGTATCGTCGCCCCGGCCAAAGGCGGCCTCCGACCGTTCCAACTTGCCGGTCAGCGATTTGCGATCGGCGGGCAGGTTGGTGAAACCGCCGCCGGTCAGTTTAGCCATCTCGTATAGCGGTTGCAGGTCGGCCATGCGCGCCGCGCGGATTCGAAAGCTCATAAATGTCCTCTTTCTGCGAGGCGAAGAAGGGTAAGGGCGGAAAGTTGCGCCCGTTCGGCCAAGCTATCAACGATCAGATATTCGTCGGAACTGTGGATCGCGCCGCCGCGTACACCCATAGTATCGACCACCGGCACGCCGCAGGCGGCGATATTATTGCCATCGCATACGCCGCCCGTCGCCCGCCAACCGATGTCGAGGCCCAATTCGGCGCCGCATTGTTTGACGAGTTGGAACAGCTTCGCCGCCTCTGGATCAACAGGCTTGGGCGGGCGGCCAAAGCCACCGTGGCAATGCACCGCCACATCATGGGTGCGTGCGATCTCGTCCAAGAGTGCGTCTAGGGCTCCCTGTGCCAGGGCTTGATCACTCAAGGCTGCCGGTCGAAAATTTACCCGCAGTACCGCGTGATCGGGGACGGCGTTATTGGGGCCGCCGCCATCAATTTTGGCCGGGTTTACGCTCAAACCGGGACGGTGGAGCGCCTTTAAGCGCACTGCCAAGTCCGCCGCCGCGACCAGAGCGTTGCGCCCATCATCGGGATTGCGTCCGGCGTGTGCGGATTTGCCAGTGACAATAATCGAGAAATTCCCACTTCCCCCCCGTTCCCCCGCCAAAGTCCCGTCGGGCAATGCGGGTTCATAGGTCAGGGCCGCAGTCTTGCCGCGCGCCATTTGGGCGATCAGGGCGGCGGAAGCACCCGACCCGGTTTCCTCGTCGCTGTTGATCATCACCTGATATCCTAAAAGGTCGGCCAGATTGCTGCGCTCCAGCATTTGCAGTGCGCCCAGCATGACCGAAATTCCGCCCTTCATATCGGCCAGACCGGGACCGTTCAGGACACCCGGTTCGATTTCCTTTATACTTCGAAACGGATGCTCGGCGGAAAATACCGTGTCCATATGGCCGGTCAGCAAGACTTGGATCGGTGCATCAGGACGGACCGACACCGTTAGATGCTGCCCTCGCTCGATCTTTTCGATCCTGCCGTCGCTCAGCACCGCCTCGACCGGTGCAGGGTCAATCAGCGCGACATGTCCCGGCAAGACTGAAAACGCATCGGCCAGAAAGCCCGCCACTTCGGCCAATCCAGCCAGATTGCCGGTACCGCTGTTGATCCGCGACCATTGCAAAGTCCGGTCGAGCAAAGGCAGGTCGGCGACATGCTGCAAAATGCGGCTATGGGAGACGTTTTCCTGTAACATGGCAAACCGATAGCATTTGCAACCGGTGGGCGGTAGGCCAATTTATCACGCATCCGCTCTCTTTACTTAAACCGGGTCCATCGTCATAAGCCGCTGCCAATTGGCCATAGCGCCGGATCTGGAATCAGGGACCGAATATGTCAGAATACATACCTGCAAACGGGATATCCATTGCCCGCAATCTGTTCGATTTTGTCAACGACCGGGTGCTGCCGGACACGGGCATGGACGGGCAAGCGTTCTGGTCCGGGGCCGCCGATATTTTTGCCCGCTTCGCCCCCCGCAATGCGGCGCTGCTGGCGCTGCGCGATGATTTGCAGAGCAAGATTGATGCGTGGCACCTCGCCAACCGGGGTCGGCCGCATGATGCCGAAGCCTATCAGCGTTTCCTGAGCGAGATCGGCTATCTGGTCCCCGAACCCGCGCCCTTTGCCATTGGCACCGCGAATGTCGATCCAGAGATTGCAACCATGGCCGGACCGCAATTGGTGGTGCCCAGCTTGAATGACCGTTTCGTACTCAATGCCGCCAATGCCCGTTGGGGCAGCCTGTATGATGCGTTTTACGGCACTGATGCACTCGATGCCCCGCCCGCCAAGCCGGGTGGTTATGATGCAGAGCGCGGCGCGGCGGTGATTGCGGCGGCCAAGGCGCTGCTTGACGAGATTTTTCCGCTTTCAGAAGACAGCTGGACTGATTTCACCGGCGGACCGCCGATGCTCGCCGATCCCGCGCAACTGGTGGCAACGCGGGGCGAGTCGCTGTTGCTCAAACACAATGGCCTGCATGTCGAAGTGGTGATTGATCGCAGTCATCCGATTGGCAAAACCGATCCCGCCGGCATTGCCGATGTGTTGATGGAGGCGGCTCTCACCACCATTATCGATATGGAAGACAGCGTCGCGGCGGTCGATGCCGAGGATAAGGTGCTGGCCTATACCAACTGGCTGGGCCTGATGCGCGGCGATTTGACCGCCAGCTTTGCCAAGGGCGGCAAGACGGTCACGCGGGCGCTGGAGCCGGATCGGACCTATACGGCCACCAGCGGAGAGTCCCTCGTCTTGCCGGGGCGCAGCCTGCTCTTCGTCCGCAATGTCGGCCATTTGATGACCAATCCGGCGATTCTGCTGTCCGATGGCGGCGAAGCGCCGGAGGGGATTATGGACGCGATCTTCACCTCGCTGATCGCGCTGCATGATATCAAGCGGCTCGGCAGCCGGAGCAACAGCCGCAGCGGCAGCATCTATATCGTCAAGCCCAAGATGCACGGCCCCGATGAGTGCGCCTTTACCAACGACCTGTTCGATGCGGTCGAGGATCTGCTCGGCCTCCCCCGCCACACCATCAAGGTTGGCGTGATGGATGAAGAGCGACGGACCAGTGCCAATCTGGCCGCGTGCATTCATGCGGTGCGGGACCGGATTGTGTTTATCAACACCGGCTTTCTCGACCGGACCGGCGATGAAATCCACACGAGTATGCAGGCCGGGCCGATGGTCGCCAAAGGGGATATGAAATCGAGCGACTGGATCGCCGCCTATGAGGCGCGCAATGTCGGCATTGGACTTGCCTGCGGCCTGTCGGGCAAGGCACAGATTGGCAAGGGCATGTGGGCGGCCCCCGATATGATGGCCGATATGATGCAGCAAAAAATCGCCCATCCGATGAGCGGGGCCAACACCGCCTGGGTGCCCAGCCCGACCGGCGCGACACTGCACGCGATCCACTATCACCGGGTCAATGTTTTTGACCGGCAGCGGGAGATCGCGCAGCAAGCCATCCCCGGCCTTGCCCCCCTGCTGACCATTCCGGTCAGTGCAGGCACCAATTGGTCGGAGGAACAAATTACGCGCGAACTGGACAATAATGCGCAGGGGATATTGGGCTATGTCGTGCGCTGGGTTGATCAGGGGATTGGCTGTTCCAAAGTGCCCGACATCCACGATATCGGTTTGATGGAAGACCGCGCCACGCTGCGCATCAGTTCGCAGCATATGGCCAACTGGCTGCTGCACGGCATTTGCACAGCAGAGCAAGTCGACGCCGCGCTGCTGCGCATGGCGGCCAAGGTCGACGCGCAAAACGCAGACGACCCGCTGTACCGGCCGATGGCACCCGATCCGCAAGGAAGCTTGGCTTTCCAGGCAGCCCGCGATCTAGTGTTCAAAGGGGTGGCCCAGCCATCGGGCTATACCGAACCTTTGCTGCATCAGTATCGGGCGAGGGTGAAAGTAGGGAATTAGGTAATAGATTCAAGGAAATGAGGCCAGTTGGCGAGCGACAAGTTGCGGACGTAGCAGTTCACAGGTATCTAGTAGATATGGAACCACGATATCGGCAAGGCGAGCTACTGTCCGCAGACGCCAAACTGCGGCTGGTGGTCTACGATCGGGCAGATTTTCGTTAAATGATCGTAGAAGAGCGGGTTCGCAGCTATCAAGCGGGAGACGAGTTGAACCCAGAATATGTCTCGTTCCCCTGCAATGCACGTTGGGAACCTTACTGGCAGATTGATGCGCGACCGCAATCTGGCATTTTCGGGACTTATGAAGATGCGTTGAACGAAGGCAGGCTTCTGCTCGCAAACGCCGGATAACCATCCTATTTTCCGCCATGCACAGCCATTATCGACATTCCCTAAACCTGTTCGGTCGCTCAGCGGATTTGACGCCGAAACGCGAAATTCCTCTGTCGACAAAGTTGCGAACCGACGAGATTCGTTTAATATGCCATGATGACTAAGTTTCTGTTTACTGTTGTGAGCGATTTTGACGGGGGCACTTATGTTTCGCAGTTTGAAGGTAGCGACTCTGAAGACATTGCCCGGAAGTGGGCTTCCAAATTACGGTCGGAGAGGTTTATCCCGAAATCCTCGGCCTATATCGCAAACAGTCTCATTCGGGACTTGGACAATGGATTACATCCGGCACCTTTGGAAGGCCTAACAAACGTGTGGCAATCTGGAGCTTGGGTAGGCCGCGCCTACTATACAGCTACATTCGTGCAGTCCTCGTAACGCCAACTCCCTACCCTAGTTTCCCCTGACTAACCCTCATGGCAAGGGCGGTCGTTTATAGGTTCCAAACCCTAACTCAACCTCACCCCTCCCCAAATCCGCGCCAACTCCACCCATTCCGCCAAGTTCACCGTTTCCGCCCGCCGCGCCGGGTCAATACCGGCGGTTTCCAGCGCATCCAGTGCGCCGGGCAGGGACTTGAGGCTTTGGCGGAGCATTTTGCGGCGTTGGCCAAAGCCTGCTCCGGTCAGTTTTTCCAGCGCGGGCAGGGCAACGCCCTCGGGCTGTGCTTCTGGGATGATGTGCACCACCGCCGACATGACTTTGGGCGGCGGGGTGAAGGCGCTGCGATGGACTTTGAGCGCGATTTTTGCGCTGCTGCGCCACTGCGACAGGATCGACAGGCGGCCATAAGCGGAGGAACCCGGCGCGGCGACAATCCGCTCCGCCACCTCCAATTGGAACATCAGCGTCAGCGAGCACCATCGGGGCGGCCATTGCTGTGCCGAAAACCATTGGATCAGCAGCGCGGAGCCGATGTTATAGGGCAGGTTGGCGACGATATGATAGGGGCCGTCAAAATGGTCGGCGGGGTCAATCTCCATCGCATCCGCCGCCAACACCGCCAATTGGCCGGGATAGTGGCCCGATAGTTCGGCCAAAGCGGGCAGACACCGGTCGTCGCGCTCGACCGCCACCACCTTCGCCCCGGC
>JBGSLY010000164.1:0-6025 GCA_041740435.1 Parasphingorhabdus sp. | reverse complement strand
CCCAAGCTCGTCTTGGGGAGGATGAAATCGTGAGGTCGTTGGCAGTCTTTACCGTGCAAGCCTCAACACACTTTAAACCGGCACGGCGACATGCTTTCCGGCGAACACGGCTTGCCAGCTTTCGATTTCGCCGACCACAACATCGTCGACTTCGCGCGCAAGATCGGCGACAGCGCCATAGTCTATCGCTGTTTCGGGGGATTGCAGCAATTGTGCCATCCGCCGATGGATTGCGGACAGCTTTTCTGAAGTTACATCCGAGATGGAAGAAAAACGCTCAAAATCGCCAAAATAGCGAATGCCCGCGATCGCGCCGCCAAAGGTGGGCAGTGCAACGCCGAGGAAGGTGAAGAGATAGGATGCGTCCTTGGCAAAGCTTTTCGGCCAAAAGTGAAGTGTTCCGCCCGTTTTCAGGATCAGGTAAGCCGATACGGAAACCACGGCCAACATGAAAAGAATTTCCGACAGCCTGTCCAAATTGTGGTGCGCGGCGGCCAAACGTTTGGCTTTGTAGACGTGATAATCGCGCTGCTGCACCACATGATCGGCCAATTGGGTGCGCAGGGCCTCTCGCAGATAGGCTTGTGTAATCTTCACACGGGGCAGGCCAGGCGCGCGCAAGCTGCGCCGCGCGTACCATTCCGGCCAGGACGTTTCCGCACCTTTGGGCCAACGCCCGGGTGCCCGGACAACGCCTAGCAAAAGTAGAATCGGCGCATGGCGCACATATTCGGCAACCCGGCGCGTTTCAAACCATCGGGCATGCCAGCGCCGACGTTGGCCCGTGATGGTAATCGCCAGTATTCCAGCGAGCAGAAACAGCTCCAGCGCCGCAAAAATCCATTTCTCTGCCGAGGTAGCAAAGGGCAAATAGGCGATGCCCGCAATGATCGATAGCGGTGCCAACAAAAAGTTGAGCGTCATCCCGCCACGATAGCTGTCTGAGAGATAGGCCGATATCCCGTCAGCCCAAGCAAACCGGCGAACGGTATTGGCTTCTAACGCATCGACAAAGGCCGCATCCTGGCCGGGCAAAGCACGTGCATGCGCCAGCATCTTGGCGGCACTGCCCCCGGAAATTGCATCAGGCGATTCATATGTTTGGCGCAAGTTCCTAAGCCGCCCCTGCCAATTGTCGGCTCCAAACAGCGCCTCAATCCGGCGGTAGCCGTGCATTAGCAGGTGGCTGTTGGCGCGCCAACGCTCCCGCTCAAATGCTTCGGGTCCCTGCGCTTGTTTGCTGCTTTTAGTGTGTTTGCCATGGGCTTTGTTGATCGGGGGCGGGCTCAACGCGGCTTGGACAATCGCGCGGAGCGCCATGGCGCGCTCCTCTCGGTCACCAGCGAAGGCCGCGCTGGCGCTTGCCAGCGATTCCGGGTCGGACAGAATCCGCCATCGATCTGGCGCATTGGCGTCAATCCAGACGACGGGGGCGCCGATTTCCAGCGCCAGTTGGACCGTGTGGCCAGTGCCGCCCAAAAACGCACGGGTAACACCATCCCAGACGGCTATCAGCACATCGGAATGTTCCAGCATGACCCGCGCAGCCATCGCGACCCGCAAAGAGCATTCCGCCGCAAAAGTATCCGCCATGCGCCGGGTTTCCGGATGCTCCAGACTAGAGATGAACAATTCGGTCATGGCCGTATCACGATCGGCCAATTCAAACAATTTTGAGCGGCTTGCCATGCTGCGGATGGCGTCCGCACGTTGCTTCACTTCAGGATCAAGCGCGTCTCCGCCCGTCAGAATCGCCCGCGCATCCGCCGCAGTGGTTGGCAGCGCGTTGATCGCGATGTTCAGGTCAAGCCCGAATGCCAGCGGCGATACCAATTCCCAGCCGCGATCCAGCGCCTGCTGCGCGGCTATCAGGTCAACACCTTCCGACAGCATGCTATGCAACCGCGTCGGTGCGACCTCTCCTACCGAATTTTCGGAACCAGTGGTGTTGGCGATGATATCCATCACCTCGCTCAGCACAGCCTCGATATGGCTTCGGTTCGCACTAAGTGCGGCATTGCCTTCTCTATGACCGGTAATCGCCAAATTGATGCGCGCGGGCGGGGACCGCGGCGCGGAAACAGCAGAAACAGTCATGCTCCCTCCTCTACCTCCGCCCATAGCACGCGAAAGAGGCTTAAAAGATGCTGGCGGATCGGTGCATCTGCGGTCCAACGCGTGAGGCGAAGCTCCCACATTGCTTGCGTCGTAGAAGGATCTCGGCGGCGCGCTTCGCGCATGGACTTGCGCGCCTTTTCAGCTTGGCCAAGGTGCAGCAGGATCATCGCCCGATAGCAATGCGTATGGGAGGCATCGAGGTTGAGTTCAAGGCTCTGCCCATTTGCGCGCAGGGCTTCCGTCCAGTTGCCCGCTTGCAGATGGGCGCTCACATCCCAAGCGTGGGCGTAATGCTCGTATGGCGAATTGGGTTCGAACTGACGAAAGTCGGCAAAGTGGGCCAGGGCAGCCTCGGGATTGTCTAGCAAAACATTGGCAATCCCAGCAGAAAGATAGGCAACACCATAATTGGGGCTGATCGCCATCGAACGCTTGGCGCGTTGCAAAGCCTCTTCCGGATCATAGAGATAGCAAAGCGCATATGCGACTTGGCCCAAGACGTCAGCGCTATTGTCACCGCAGGCCAAAGCGCGGTCGATGTGGTGCCGTATCCGGTTTACTTTTTCCGGATTTTCTAGGCAGAAAACATTGTAGTGCATCGCTAAGCTGGAAGCGAGCACCGCGTGCGCGAGCCCGTAATCCGGATCAATCGCGAGCGCCTTACTTGCTTCATCAATCGCCCTGGGCAACGCGTCGCCGTGGAAATTGCGATTGACTGCCAGCGACCGAGTGACGTGTTCCCAGGCGGTTAAGCCTCCCGGACGTTTAAGCGCGTTCTCCATCGCGGCGCGAAAGAGTTGGGTGCCGAGATGCGCTGCCAATTCGACGATCAGGTCCTCTTGGAGGTTTGACAGAGCGTCGAGCGGCCGATCAAACTTTTGCGTCCACAGAATCGCACCTCCTGCTGCCTCGACCAGCTGCGCGGTTACCCGCAAACTGGTTCCGATCCGCCGCACATTGCCTTCCAGCAGAAAGCGAACCCCGAGTTGCCGACCCATGGCTTCGATATCGGGTATCGCCCCGCGACAGAAGCGGGCAGTCGTCGAACTGGCCAGCACGCGCGCATGGACGCCCCGGGCCAGTGCGTCGGTGAGATCTTCCACCAAACCCTCGGCCAGAATGTCATCTTCGGGCAGGCCCGAACGATTGGTGAAGGGCAGAACGGCGAGCGACGGGGCTTCGCCGCGACCAGCGTCTTCCGGCATTGTCGAACTTTCAGGGATTGGCAGTGTGGGCGGGATCTCCGCTACCCGACGTCCAATATGCCCCCGCACATCGCCAAGGAACGCCAACCACGCTTTGTCGTTTTTGTCGCCCATCCAATGGCTCAACTCCGCCGTCTGGGTCAGCTCGAACATGATCGGGCGTTCGCAAGGCTCAATCGTCACCGGAACCAAAGTCTTGCACCGATCCGCAATCGTCGCCTCCGCGCGGACCCAGCGCGAAACCACCGAGCGCGGGGACCACAGCACCACCACCGCCTTGGCCCCGCGCAAGGCCGCCTCGGTCACTTCGTCATAGGCTTCGCCCGAACGCAGCGCGGTGTCCCACCACACGTTCAGTCCTGCTGACGCAAACGCGTCAGCAAAGAGCTTCGCCCGCGCCTGATCCTCGCGGTTGTAGGAGAGGAAGATGTCGGGGGTGGCACTCATGCGAGGAACACGTCCTTGGGATAATCGCGGTATGTCTCGCATTCGGCGCGGAAATCATAGGGTACGGTGTCGGCGCAATCGGGCCATTTCTGCGTGGCCAGCCAATATTCCACCAGCCCCAGCCGCGCGCACAGCTTCACGAAGCGGGGATCGGCGCGATGATTGGTATAGGCCGCCGCGAACAGCATGTGCGTGCGATAGGCGGTATTGCCCAGCATATCCATCGGACCACCCGATGGCCCCAGTTTGGCGCGGTCGAGCAAGGCATAGGCCTCATCGACAAAGCCCACCTCCGCCAGCCAGAGGAAGAGCTCGGCGGGGGCATGGCCGGTCTGCTCGATCGAATCAATGACCGTCCCGAGCCCATTTTGCAGGATTTCAGGGGTCGGGTCGCGAAAGACGGCGACCATCTCAACGACAACGCTGTGCTCGCGCAGCGGGTGTTGCGCCAGCCGCGCCGGATCAATCAGGCGGTCCACGTCTGCCCAGTTCCCGGCATGGGCCTGGGCAAGGATCAGGGTAGCCAGACCTTGGTGATCGTCCGGCCAGTTGTCGACTACACGCGTCAGTTCCGTCAAGCCCTTTTCAAATGCACCAGAACGCCAAAGCGTGAATGCATGGATGGCATTTGCCGAGTAGCTCAGCGGGTCGAGCGCCTCCGCGCGCGTGGCCCATTCGAGCGCTTCGCTTGTGCGGCCAACCTGCTCGATAAAATAGGAGAGCCAACCCAGCGCATGGGGAGAATTTTGTGCGATCTGCTTCAGGCGTTCGACCTTCGCATGCTGGCCAAGAAAGTCGCCGAACGGTTGAAGCTGATACAACTCGGCTGAGGTCGCGTTCACATTGCCCGGATCGAGCGCCAGGCAGCGCTGCACGCACGCGGCGATCCTGGCATCGAGCGGCGCCCGCTGGGACCATGGCACCAACACCCGCGCGAAATGTTGCTGCACCGCCAATGCCCCCCAGGCATCAGCAAGGTCCGGCTCCAATTTCACCGCAGCTTCGAGCAACTCGATATTCTTCTGGATGACCTCGGGGTTCAGATCGACATCCTTGCCGCGCAGGTAGAGGTCATAGGCCACGGGATCGACCTTTTCCGCCTTTGCCGGGAAGAACGCGGCATCCAGCGCATCGGCGATCGCTTCGGAAATTTCGTCCTGCACCGCGAAGATGTCTTCAAGATCGCGGTCATATTTATCGGCCCACAGCGTGGTTCCGCCCTTTGCCTCGGTCAGGTGCGCGGCGATCCGCACCCGGTTGCCCGCGCGGCGGATCGATCCGTCGAGCACATGACTTGCGCTCAGCGCCGCCGCTGCCTTTGGCTTGTCCGCGCCCCGAAACTGGAAGCTGGAGGTGCGCCCGATCACCCGCAGCCATGATCCGCGCATGATCCGCCCGAGAATATCGTCCGACACGCCGTCGGAAAAATAGGCCATCTCGGCATCGCTGGAGAGATTGTCGAACGGCAGCACCGCCAGCAGCGTTTCGGCGGGTTCAGCCTTGGCTGCAACCTCGGCCAGCGAGGGCATCGCCCCGAGCGCCGTCCGCTCTTTGCCGACGAATCTGCGGACGTCGCCCAGAAGCACTACCCAAGCCCGGTCGCCGGTATCCCCTGTCCAGTGCGACAAATCCGCAGTCTGGGTCAGCTCGAACATGATCGGCCGCTCGCAAGCCTCGATGGTCACCGGCACCAAAGTTTTACACCGATCCGCAATCGTCGCCTCCGCCCGAACCCAGCGCGAGACCACCGAGCGCGGGGACCACAGCACCACCGCCGCCTTGGCGGCGCGCAAGGCGGCTTCGGTCACCTCATCATAGGCCTCACCCGAACGCAGCGCGGTGTCCCACCAGACGTTGAGGCCCTCTGCGGCGAAAGCGTCGGCATAAAGCTTCGCCATCGCCTGATCCTCGCGGTTGTAGGAGAGGAAGATGTCTGGATTGGTCATGGTTTGCCTGGAACCTCAGCCCACACCTGCGCAAATGCGGCCTGCGCCTCGGCCGCCTTGGCATTGTCAGCCATCATTAGCCGCCCAAGAAAGGAAAGGCCAGAAGCAAGCGTATAGTCTGGCTCTAGCGCCCGAAACTGGACGAGATGCGCGCGCGCCTGGGCCGTGTCCCCGCGCAGTGCGGAATGCGCCGTGAGCCAGACCAGAGCAGTGTCGCCGTTGGGGATGAAATGCAGGCATTGCTGGCTGGCGGCTACTGCCGCTTCGGTTTCGCCGCCGAGAAAATGGGCAACGCTGCGGTACAAGAAC
>JBGSLY010000163.1:0-3706 GCA_041740435.1 Parasphingorhabdus sp. | reverse complement strand
GAAAATATTGTCTGGCAGGGCGCCCCCGACTGGAAAGTCATGGCGAAATCCGCGCTGCACATCCGGATAGCGGTGGTGTATTTCATGGTCATCGTTCTTGCTGCCGTGCTGCGCGGGGATATGCAGACCGCCGTTGGGGTCTCTTTCCTCGGCACCATTGCGGTGGGTCTTTTTGTCCTGTTTCTCTGGGGTGTTGGCCGGACCACAGTCTATACCTTGACCAACAAACGCGTTGTGTTGCGGATTGGTGTAGCGCTTAACAAATGCATCAACCTGCCCTTGGGTGAATTGGAATCGGCCAATCTCAAAGCGCTTCCGAACGGTTGCGGGAATATTGTGCTCAACCTGAAAGGCGTGCCGCGTCTTGGTTATCTGATGTTGTGGCCACATGTCCGTTCTTTGCGTTTCGTGAGACCACAACCGATGCTGCGGGCCGTTCCTGAAAGCGCGAAAGTCGCCGCGCTGCTGTTCAATGCCACGCGTCAGGTGCAGCCGGTGGTGCCAGAGCCGGTCGCAACCAAGCAAGATCGTCCGTATGAAGCATTAGCAGGAGTGCCGGCATGAGCCACGCTCACGACCATAATCCGACGGTACCCAAACAGGCGCTGATCGCCGCGGCAGTATTATTGTCGTTCACTTTGGGGGTAACGGCGCTGACCAGCTATGGCCTGATACCCCGTTCGGGTGATCCCGAGGGGTCGCGGATGGCACAGAATGTTGCGCCAGCGCAGCAGCGGGAATTGCGCTTTTCGGATCGCAGCGACGGCGCGGTCGTCGTAACCGATGCCCAAACGGGCGAAACCGCGCAGACCATTGGTTTTGGCCAGGGCGGATTTGTTCGCGCAACCATGCGGCGGATGGCCAAAGCGCGCGCGGCCAAGGGATTGGGGCCAGAGCAAGCCTTTACCCTGACACGCTGGGAAAATGGAGCCCTGTCGCTGTCCGATCCCGCCACCGGAGAGACCGCAGAAATTTATGGTTTTGGACCCGACCATACCGCGACCTTTGCCGCGATGCTCAAGGTTCCTGGCCAATGACCGCTCTTTTTTCCTCTCAAGCGTTTGATACCCCGTGCCGCGTCGAAATCGAGCAAAGCGCGGAACATTTTCATGCCCATGTCGAGTTGGAGGGCAATGTCCCGATTTATCCGGGCGATCAAGTGCGGGTCCATGGTGCCCCGATCATGGTGGCCTTTGGCGAAAAGGTCGTTTTTAACCGCATGGCCACCGTACATCGCGCTGGATTGCTGCGCCGGGCGTGGACCAAGTTCACCGGCTATTTTGAACTCGCCGAACTTTACGAAGTCAGCTTTACCCCAGGGAGGTTATGATGAACGCGCATAGCAAAATCGCGCCGCATTTGGACACTGTGCCGGATACCATGGCGATTGCGACACAAGATACCGTACTGGCACCGCGTTTCTACACGACAGACTTTGCCGCCATGGACAGGATTGATGTGTCGCCCGTTCGCGCCGAATGGGAGGGGCTGATGGAGGAAATGGAGGATGACGCCAACAAGCGGCATTTTCGCAAAACCGCCGCGTTCGATGGGGTCATCGAGAGCCTTGAGCCCGAATTGCAGCGGGAGTTTATCGACTTTCTCGCAAGTTCGCTGACGTCGGAATTTTCCGGCTGCATCCTCTATGCCGAAATCGCCAAACGGACCAAGAATCCGGATATGAAACGCTTGTTCAAACTGCTCGCCCGCGATGAAAGCCGCCATGCCGGTTTTATCAACGAAACCCTGAAAGGGTCTGGCATCGGCGTTGACCTTAGTTTTCTGACCAAGACCAAGAAATATACATTTTTCAAACCCAAATTCATTTTCTACGCCGTCTATCTGTCTGAAAAGATCGGCTATGCCCGTTACATCACCATTTTTCGGGAATTGGCGAAGAATCCGGAGAATAAGTTTCACCCGATTTTTGACTGGTTCGAACAGTGGTGCAATGACGAGTTTCGCCATGGCGAGGCGTTTGCTCTGCTGCTGCGAGCCGATCCCAAGTTGCTTCAGGGCATGAACAAGTTTTGGATCCGGTTTTTCCTGTTATCGGTTTATGCCACCATGTATGTGCGCGACCATAACCGTCCGGTGTTCCACCGCGCGCTGGGCGTCGATCCCGCCGAATATGGCTATAAGGTCTTTTCGATCTGCACCGAAATCAGCCGACAGGTATTCCCGGTTCGTCTGGATACCGACGACCCTCGATTCCGCCGTGCGATGGAAGATTTGCGGCTGGCGTCGGACGACATCGAAGAAGCCAAGAAGGCGGGGGGATTGGGCGGCAGACTGTCGCGCATCAAGCATGTTGCCGCCGCCGGAATGGCCTTCGCCCGGATGTATTTCATGAAACCGCAGGCGAATGAACTGCCACGCCAGATACGGCTAGCCCCCGCATGGTAGCATGGGCCGATCTGGGATTGCCCTTTGTGGTCGTGACGCTGCTGTGGTTCGTCAGCACCGGTCTGGTTGCGATGCTCAACCACCGGTTGCGGCAATCCTTTGGCCGTGCGTTGATTATTGCGGGTGTATGCGGGATTGGCGGCCTGTCGCTGTTGGTTCTGACCAGCCATTCGAGCAGCGTCTGGGCGGTATATGCCGGATTTTTCGGCGGTCTGATGATCTGGAGCTGGCATGAAATCAGCTTCCTTACCGGCGCGGTTTCGGGATCGCATCGAGACCCTTGTCCTGATAACGCCACCCCCTGGCAACGGTTTTCGCTGGCGACCATGGCGTTGATCCATCATGAAATTGCGATCGCCATGACCGCGGCTCTGCTTTTGTCATTGGCAGCAGTGACGGCCAATCCGACCGGCGCTTATACCTTTGCCCTGCTGGCGATTTTCCGCCTATCATCGAAGCTCAACATTTACCGCGGCGTCCCCAATATGAGCGATGAGCTTTTGCCCGCACATCTAGGATATCTGAAGAGTTATTTCGGTCCAAAGGCGCTTTCGCCGATGTTGATCGTGTCGACCGCAGCCATTTTGGGATTGGCCGCCTATTTTGCTTGGACAGCTATCACGTCGTCACTGTCTCGTGACACGGTCGAGGCGGGGCTTCTCTGCTGCCTCACCTTACTGGCCGCGTTGGAACATTTTTTCTTGGCGATACCATTTAAAGATTCGCGCCTTTGGCAATGGGCCCTTGGCGAACCCAATACAGAAATATAGAGAGAGGGAATGGGCATGAACTACGAAGAATTTTTTAGCAGCGAACTGGACGCTGTGCGCACCGAGGGCCGGTACCGGGTGTTCGCGGAGATTGAGCGTCAGGCGGGCTCTTTCCCCAAAGCGAAACGCTATGGTGATGACGGTGTCAGCGAAGTCACGGTTTGGTGCTCCAACGACTATCTGGGTATGGGGCAACACCCGAAGGTGCTCGACGCCATGCACCGCGTCATCGATGAATGCGGCGCAGGCGCTGGCGGCACGCGCAACATCTCGGGGACCAATCACCATCATGTGCTGCTCGAATCCGAGCTTGCCGACTTACACAACAAAGAAGACGCGCTGATCTTTACCTCAGGCTATGTTTCCAACTGGGCCGCACTCGGCACGCTTGCGGCACGCATCCCGAATTGCGTGGTGCTGTCCGATGCGCTCAATCACGCCTCGATGATCGAAGGCATCCGGCACAGCCGCGCCAAATGCGTGGTGTTCGAACATAACTCACCCGAAGATCTGGACCGCAAACTGAGCGC
>JBGSLY010000162.1:0-4687 GCA_041740435.1 Parasphingorhabdus sp. | reverse complement strand
CCCCGCCCTAGGCCGAAGGGGCCATCAGATGGGACCGCGCCATATCGCGCAGCACGTTGGCTTCCAGCCGGGCTTCCTGCAATTGCGCGGCGACCAGGTCCCCGATCGACACGACCCCCAGGATCGAACGATCGGAACCGGTCACTACGGCATGGCGGCACCGATCAATGGTCATCTGGGTCATGACTGATCTGATGTCATCACCGGGATCGCAGACAGGGGCTGGTTTGCGCATCATGCCAGTAACACAGTGGCCCATGCTCGAAGATCCGAAGGTGGACAGACCTGCCAATATTTCAGGCTGGGAAACCAACCCCAGAAGCGCGCCGGTATCGGCATGGACGACCACGATCGAACCGATCTGCGCCTCGTGCATCTTCGCCAGGGCCTTCCCGAAATTCTGATCGTGGCGGACCGTTCGCGTGGTAGCTCCTTTGGCGGCGAGGATCTGTGAGATTTTCATGTCTGACCTTTCATGGTTCTATTCTCCCCATGATGAAGTTCGCTGGTCGCTTCAAACAGGTTACAGGCGTGTGCAAATTCAACGATATATTGGTTGCAACCAGTCCGCTTTTTGAAGCAGTTTCAAAATTGCATCAGGCCCCTCTTCTTAAAGGGCGGGCAACAACCATAATCCAGAAAATTCGGTGTCCCGTTTTGCCTCAGGTCTGGTCGGGCATTTCGCCCGCCGGGTTGGGTATCGGGCAACTATCCACCGATTGTAACCTTTTGTGCCAAACAGCCGAATAGCGAAGGGTATAACTGGAGGATGTTATGAAAGCCGTGTCTTTATTGCTGCTGCGAATTGCGACAGGCCTGTTGCTGCTGATTTGGGGCGCTGTCAGATTGGGTGCCCCCGAAATGGGCACCCATGTAAGTAACAAATATTATGGCGGCCTGGGTCAGGCTGCCACGATCCAGATGGTTTGGGGCATTGCTCTGGTGGTGGTTGGTTTGCTGTGCATTGCGGGTCTATGGAGACGCTTCAGCTATTTTGCCCAGGCAGTGATCCTGGTTACTGGCGCGCTTTCTATCTGGAAGTATCTGCTTGATCCGCTCGGATTATATCTGCTCACCCGTGAAACGAGCCAGATTCTCTTTTTCCCGTCGCTTGGTATGGCGGCCGCCACAATTGTCCTCTTGGCATTTCGTGATGAAGACCGGTTGTCACTCGACGTGATGATGGCCCGGTCCTGAAAGAATTTTTTCGACATTGTGTAAGATCGTGTGCCCTGCGGCGACCAACTGGCAACTATCAGGCAGAACTGTCTGAATTTTTCCTGTCCAACTGGCGTCACTGGAGATCTCATTTGTCTATTTTGCATCGTGCAGCTTTAAGCGGCGCCCTTACTACTCTGGCCGTTTCAATCGCGTCACCAGCCCATGCCCAGCAAGCAGGTTTGCAGATCGCCGTGATCGATGCGAAAACCGGTACAGCAGTTGCCGGAATTGAAGTGGTTATCGAGAACGCAGCCATTGGCCAGCGGCGCGTTGAGCACAGCAATGCACAGGGTATGGTCCGGCTGGACGCACTCACCACCGCAGGGACATATGTCGTCTCGACCAACGGATCAGACCAATATGAAAGCGCCAACGCTCAACCGGTAGCACTGCGTTCCAATTTCGCCAGCAGCGTAATCTTGCGCCTGTACCCGGCTGGTGCAAGCACAATTGTTGTCACCGGGAGCCGCGCGGTCACCGGGATAAATACCGTGAATGCAGAGATATCGGCATCGCTGTCGGACAAGGAGCTGCAGGCGTTGCCGATCGAGGGCAGGGATGTCGTTGGCGCGCTTGTGCGATTGCCCAATGTTGTCGCATCGACCGGCTTCTTCCCCGAGGCGCCGGGCATTTCCATCAATGGTTCGAACGGTCTGGATACGAATTATCTCATCGACGGACTCGACAATAACGAGAATTTTCTCGGCGGAATGAAATTTCCGGTGCCTCTGGGCTTCACGCGCGAGGTTACCGTCCTCGCCAACAGCTATTCGGTTGCATATGGCCGAACACCCAACGGCATTGTCAATTTTACCAGCCCGTCGGGCAGCAACGAATATCACGGCGAAATCTATACACTCGTCCGTCCGGGCCGTCCGCTCGATGCGCGATCGGCTTTTCCGCGCCGAGATCTAAGTGGCAATCCGGTTGGAGAGAGTTTTGAACGCTATCAGGCCGGGGCAAGCATCAGCGGTCCGATCGCCCGCGACAAGACATTTTTCTATGCTAATTTTGAATACACGCGCGACTATAACCAGCAAATTGTCGATGCCCCCGCGCTAGGCACGGTTGCCAATGTTACCGGTAATAATGAATTCTACTTAGGATCAATCCGGCTTGACCACCGGGTCAATGATGATTGGACAATCGGGCTGCGTGCCAATATCGGCCGCGTCACAATTGACCGCCCGGGCGGTGCACTGGGCGGAGGCAATGTGACATTTCCCAGCGCTGGATCGGATGAAGATCGGTTCTCCACTGTGGTAGCTGCCACAGCCAGCTATTCGGGTAATGACTGGAATTACGACGGCGCAGTTCAGTTCAGCCGTTTCCGCTGGAATTACGGAAAACCCAAAGGGCCTGAAGGGCCTCAGGTCGCGATACAAGATCAGAGCGGCCTCACTGTTGGCGTTGTCGGCCATCCCGGCTTTGTCTTCAACGATCTGGAAGAGACTTGGCAAACAACGCACCGGCTCCAGCACGCACTTGGCAGTCACAGGGTGAGTATTGGTGCTGACCTGATGCGATCGGATTTTGCGCTGTTGGGCGGGGGCAACCCCGATGGCAATTTCACCGTGCAGCTTACCCCGGCACAATTGGCACCGTTGGCGGGCAACGGCCTGGAACTTTCGGCTGGCGATGTGCTGGCACTCAATCCGGCAGTGATCAACTATTCTGTCGAATTGCGGCCGCAAAGCTTTGGCACTGGTCAGACGCAGCTGGCGTTTTATGTCGAAGACGAATGGCAAATTTCATCCAAGCTTACCGCAACACTCGGAGTTCGGTGGGACTATGACAGCCTCACCGCCAAAGGCGGAAATGGCGGTGACAAGGACAATTTTGCACCGCGTTTGGCGTTGAATTTTCGCCCCGATGCCCGCTCATCCTTCCGCTTCGGTGCCGGGCTATTTTATGGCAAGCTTAGCTACGGTGTGATTTCCGATGCCCTCCAGCGTAACACGACTGCAACGCCGTTCTTAGCCCAATTGGGGCAATTGCAGAATCTTGGGATCATCTCGCAAGGAACCAGATTGAGCGATGTGACATTCGATGGAAATCTGACCGTATCTCCTGCCTGTACTTCGGTCGCCGCTTGCCCTTCGCCAGCAGAAGTCCAGTCTTTGCGCGACATTGCTTCAATCAATGAAGTTCGCATCCTCAATCCTGATGGCTATCAAAGCCCGTATAGCCTGCAATTGAGCGGCGGGTATCAATATCAGGCAACCGATACAATCAGCCTGAGCGCGGATATCATCTATAGCCGCTCGCATAATCTGGTCCGGCTGCGCGATCTCAATGCGCCTGCCCCATTCACGCCCAATATGGCCAACCTGACCGACGCGAACATTACGCTACTGCGTTCTCAGCTGGACAATGCAGCTCGGTTTGCCGTGGCACAGTCACTGGGTCTGGTGCGTTCTCAAGCAGATGCCGATGCCACACGTCCGGTCGCATTGGTGCCCGGCGGTGCGCGGCAAATCACAGTTTCGGAGACGGCAGGGTCGGCCACCTATCGCGCGCTCAACCTACAGGCGAACAAGCTGCGGGGGGATGATTTTTACGCATTCCGCCTTTCCTACACGCTCGCAAAACTGACTAACAACACCGATGACATAAATTTCAGGGCCTCCAACGCCAACGATTTTGGCGCCGACAATGGCCCCTCGGCCAACGACCGCCGTCATGTCGTTTCCGCAGTTGGCTTCCTGTATCCGGTTGACGGGTTGACGCTTACACTTGCTGGGCTGTTCCAGTCGGGGCAGCCGGTCAATCTTGTACCGGATGCGCGAATTTTCGGGACGCAGGATTTGAACGGTGACGGGGCTTCTTTCGGCGAAAATTTTGTCGGTAATTCGGATCGCTATCCTGGGGCCACGCGAAATTCGGCGCGTCTGCCCTGGTCCGCCTCGGTGGATCTGGGTGTCCGCTATGCTGTGCCAGCGCTGGCTGGCCGTCTGGAATTAAGCGCGGATGTGTTCAATCTGTTTAACGCCAATAACGAATCCGGCTTTGCCAATGCGGCAACGACGTCCAATCAGGTGCAATTCGGCGGCGGCGCTCCGTTCGTTCAGCGCAATGCGGGGCCGCCGCGCCAGTTCCAGTTCGGCGCAGCATGGAAATTCTAGGGCGCGCAGCAAGTATGGCGATTTTGCAGCAGGGCCAGGGACTGATTGGCATCGGCTTCCTGCTGATGCTGGCTTGGGCGGTATCGGAGGACCGCAAGACGCGCCCTGGCTGGCGCTGGATCGCCGGAGCCGTTCTGCTACAGATACTGCTCGCCCTGGCGGTGACCCGCATACCGGTCATCTGGACAATCGTCGGTTTCGCCAATCAGGGTGTTACCGCGATTGAAAAGGCCACGCTGGTCGGGTCGAGCTACATGTTTGGCTTTACCGGCGGGGCGCCCATCCCCTTCGTCTTGAAACCCGGTGCCAGCCCTCCGCTGGTCATCGCGTTTCAGATATTG
>JBGSLY010000161.1:0-7558 GCA_041740435.1 Parasphingorhabdus sp. | reverse complement strand
GATTGACGCCGCCGACCCGGTGGCGGAAGCACGCAGATTTCTGGCCGCCAGGCGCAACTATTTCGGGGCAATTGACGAGGCGGCGGAGGCACTGGCAGCACAAATCGGCCAAGGCGATGGCATGACCGCCTATCTGAAAACGCGACATGGCTTAAAGGTGCGCCGGATTCCTGCCGACGTCATGGCCGGTGCCACGCGGCGATATGACCGGCACCATGAACAGATTTTGCTTGACGATCAACTCGATCACGCCAGCCAAATGTTTCAACTGGCGTTGCAAATCGCCTATCTGGAACTCGGCGAGGCCATGACCCTGGTTCTAAAGGACGGCCATTTCGCGACCGAAAGCAGCGAACGGCTCACTCGGCGCGCGCTGGCAGGCTATGCGGCAGCGGCTATCCTGATGCCTTACGGAGCGTTTGCCAAAGCGGTCGAGGCTCGGGCCTATGATGTCGAAGCCTTGGCACGGCAATTCGGAACCAGTTTTGAACAGACCGCCCATCGGCTGACCACCCTGCAAAAGCCGGGGCATGAACGGGTACCGTTTTTCTTCATGCGGATTGATCCGGCGGGCAATGTGTCGAAACGGCTGGACGGGGCCGGATTTCCCTTTGCCCGGCACGGCGGCGCCTGTCCCTTATGGTCGGTGCATCATGCCTTTCGCTCGCCGAGGCAGATTATCACCCAATGGCTGGAACTGCCGGATGGAGAGCGGTTTTTTTCCATTGCCCGGACCGTGACCGCTGGCGGTGGCGGTTTCGCGGCGCAGCGGGTGGAGCGGGCGATTGCGCTGGGCTGTTCCGCCGAACATGCAGGTAAATTGATTTATACACAGGGCCAGCCAGAATCTATGCCGACACCCATCGGCGTCACGTGTCGCCTGTGCCATCGCATCGAGTGCCGCGCCCGCTCTGCTCCGCCGATTGGCCGCCAAATTCTGGCCGATGATATCCGTCAGGCGAATACCCCGTTCGGATTTTCCCACGGTTAGTTTTACGAGTGCAGCGCGGCGATGCTTTCGGCAATGGCAACCGTCCGGCGGGCCTGTTCCAGATGCAACAATTCGGTCATTTTGCCGTTGATCTTTATCGCCCCCTTGCCGTAATTTTCCGGCTGGGCAAAGGCGGCAATAATCTCATGCGCATCCGCAATTTCCGCCGCGTCGGGTGCAAAAATCCGGTTGCAGGTATCGAGCTGGGCCGGATGGATAGCGGTCTTGCCATCAAAGCCCCAGCGTCTGCCCTGTCTGCACTCCCGCTCCAGCCCCTCGGCGTCAGAAAAATCGTTATATACGCTGTCGATGATGGCGATCCGGTGCGCCTTGGCAGCCATAATCGCCGATTGCATCGCGAACTGAAACGCCGATCGTTCGGGATCGTTTTGGGCGTTCATTTCTTTTGCCAGATCGTTGTTGCCCAGCATAAAGCCGGCAAGGCGCGTGGTCGCCGCGCACCGGGCGATGTCATTGATCGCCAATATTGCCGCTGGCATTTCGACCATCACCCAAAGGGCAATGTTCTCTTGGCCCGCTGCCTTTGATAAAGCAGCATCAAGCGCGAGAATTTCGTCCGGCCCGCTTATTTTGGGAACCAATATGCCGTCGGGTTCCGCCGCGCATATTACGCGCAGGTCGTCCCTGCCCCAGATACTGTCCAGCGCGTTGATCCGGACCAGCGTCTCCCGCCCGCCGAAAGGCTTAGCGGCCACTGCGGCAGCCACCTGCTGACGCGCGAGTAGCTTTGCCTCAGGAGCTACCGCGTCCTCCAAATCAAGGATGATCATATCGGCAGGAAGGCCAGATGCCTTTTCCATGGCGCGGGTATTCGAACCCGGCATATAGAGGCAGGATCGCCGTGGCCGATGGATGGGGATGGCGTCAGATGGTTGCATATCCGCCGTCTAATGCGTTCTGCACCAGAGGTACAGAGCACTTGGGGGGAATTGATCCTGTTCTAAGCAGCTTTCCGTCTTTGCGGATTGTCATGATGTCATTGCGACTAATGCCTCTAGAAGAAGGAGAGCGTTTGAATCTGGCTTTCACCGTCGGTGTTGAGCAACGATACCCGCTTACGAATGCCTCTTTTGGTGCACAGCCTAATCAGGTTATAAACATATACGTCGCTGAGAAAAAAGCGCAGAAACTGAAGCAAAATATGCGGAGGTCCGCAACGAACCGCGATTGGGAAACAGGGTTAGGCTCCGTGCCAAGAGATTGCCGCCATGCCGGACTAAGCTTTTGTCGAAACGGATGACGAGCCGATTCATCAAACAGGACCAGTGATCGGGTAATTAGTTTTGCCATCCGACTCGGATAACAAATTTTTAGCCACAACGGCGAGGTTAATAGATAGTTAACGGCTTCGAGGGTTCAAAGCGGGACATATGTATTGCCACTTGTAAACTTTCCCAGTGGCAGCACGGCTCCAAATTTGCCGCCATAAATTGCTGTCTTGTGCCCCCAATCAACCGGGTAGCCGGGTTTTCTCATTGAATTTGTTACATTTTTCCGAAATCACAGTCGCTGCATGAACGAACCAATAAAAAAAATTGCCATTTCTCATAGGCTTGGCGAGTGTGTGCATTACATCACAGTCCATAAAAAAATCCTGCGCCATAAAATGGACATTGATTCTGACGCATCGTTGTGCCAATGGGTCAATCGACCAATGGGAATGCAAAATAAAGGAGCAAATCTATGCGTTTCGGAAAACTCGGAATGGCTGCTATCGCAGCTGTATCGCTTGTAGGTACCCCGGTACTGGCCCAAGCTGGAAAAACGGAAGCTGTACGCGTAGATGCGACAGCCAAGAAAAAGAAAAATGACGCAGAAGGCAGCACCGGCATCATCATCGGTGTGGTAGCAGCTGCTGCGATCATCGGCGGAATCGTAATCCTTGCTGACGGCAGCGACGATGCGCCAACCAGCCCCTGATAGGCGCTGAATAACTGATTTTGAAATGGCGGCCTTTTGGTCGCCATTTTTTTGTCCGGCTGAGCGGTCATCGTCCGGTTTGGTTTCTTACTTGTCCGATTGTCCGACGGGCTTGCAAGCAATAGCCCGCTCCCCCATATGCGGCACATGACAGCATCACAGCAGACGAATATGCCGGTCTGGCATGGCACCACGATAATTTCAGTCCGCAAGAACGGCAAAGTCGTCGTCGCGGGTGACGGACAGGTTTCCATGGGTCAGACCATTATGAAGCCCAATGCCCGCAAGGTTCGGCAACTCCATGACGGTTCTGTGATCGGCGGTTTTGCGGGAGCGACCGCCGACGCTTTCACCTTGTTTGAAAGGCTGGAATCCAAGCTGGAACGCCATGGCGGCCAATTGCTACGTGCAGCGGTGGAACTGGCCAAGGACTGGCGTACCGATAAATATCTGCGCAATTTGGAAGCAATGATGATCGTCGCCGACCGCGATGTCACGCTCATCCTCACCGGCAACGGCGATGTGCTCGAACCGGTTGGCGGTGTCGCCGCGATTGGATCAGGCGGAAATTTCGCGCTGGCCGCCGCTCGGGCGCTGGTCGAATACGAAGCCGATGCCGAGGTTATCGCCAGAAAGGCGATGGGCATTGCCGCCGATGTCTGCGTGTACACCAACGATTCGCTGTCGTTAGAAACGCTCGCTTCCGCCTCCTGAATTTTCCTAAAGGCAAACAGCTCTCATGTTGAAAGATCTTACCCCCAAGGCGATTGTTGCTGCATTGGACCAACATATTATTGGGCAAAGTGACGCCAAAAAGGCGGTGGCGGTCGCCCTACGTAACCGGTGGCGGCGTCAGCAATTGCCCGCGGAACTGCGCGATGAAGTTACCCCGAAAAATATCCTGATGATCGGGCCAACAGGCTGCGGCAAAACCGAAATTTCTCGCCGTCTTGCCAAGCTTGCCGATGCGCCGTTCATCAAGATCGAAGCCACAAAATTCACCGAAGTCGGCTATGTCGGGCGCGATGTTGAGCAGATTGCCCGCGATCTGGCCGAAGAAGCGGTCCGGCTGGAGCGGGAACGCCGACGCGAAGCGGTGCGCGAGCCCGCCTCTTCCGCCGCCATGGGCCGCTTGCTCGACGTCATTTGCGGCGACAATGCAAGCGAAGCCACCCGCGAAAGCTTTCGTCAGCGGATCGTCGATCATCATATGAACGACACCGAAATTGAGATCGAAGTCGCCGAATCGCCGAACGCGCCGATGGAAATTCCCGGAATGGGCGGACAGGTCGGCATGATCAACTTGCCCGACATGATGGGCAAGGCGTTCGGCCAACAGCCACTAAAGCGCCGAAAGATGCGGGTTGCCGATGCTTGGGATAAGCTGGTGGAGGAGGAATCCGACAAGCGCCTCGACAGCGACGATATCGCCCGCGCGGCTCTCCTTGATGCGCAAGCCAACGGAATCGTGTTTCTCGACGAAATCGACAAAATCGCGGTCAGCGATGTTCGAGGCGGCTCGGTCAGCCGCGAAGGCGTGCAGCGCGATCTGCTGCCGCTGATCGAAGGCACGACGGTGGCAACAAAATATGGTCCGATGAAGACCGATCATATCCTGTTTATTGCATCGGGCGCGTTCCACATCGCCAAACCAAGCGACATGTTGCCCGAGTTGCAGGGGCGCTTGCCGATTAGGGTCGAATTACAGGCCTTGACCGAGAAAGACTTCGCCAGAATCCTGACCGAAACTCGCGCAAACCTGCCCGAACAATATACCGCCCTGCTCCACACCGAACAGGTCGAGCTGAAATTTGAGCCCGATGCGATAGATGCGCTGGCGAAAATCGCTGCGGACGTGAACGCAACGGTCGAGAATATCGGTGCCCGCCGCTTGCAAACAGTCATGGAAAAACTGCTCGAAGAGATCAGCTATACCGCCGAGGATCGGAAAGGTGAATCGATCTCGATCGATGCCGCTTATGTCCGGGAACGGTTGTCGGATGTCGCGCGGAACACCGACCTCAGCAAATACGTGCTGTGAGCTAGGCTCGCTAACGCGCACGCGGCGCTGAATCCATTATCGAGCCGTCGCTTGCTTCTCCGGTAAAACCAGCAAGGTCCATTTTTTTGCTGGATCGAAATATTTTTGCGCCAGCGCCTGCACTTGTTGCGGGGAGACCTGAGTATAATCGGTAAGCACCGATTTCAGAGCCTCTATCTTTTCGGGCTGAAAACTCGCGCCTTCCAACTGGCTCATCCAGAAGCTGTTGCCGCTGCTGGCTCTTGTGATCAATTGGCGCAGCGGTTCGGTGACGCGGTCCAGCTCGTCTTGCGTCACGGTCGTTTCCCGCAAATCTTGCGCTACTCTCTCGGCAAAGTTGAAAAATCGCTCGGTGTCCTGCGGGCGAATCTGGCTGGTAGCGCTGATATATCCGCCGCCTGGTAGGTCGAGCGGCCAGTAGTTGCTTGCCTGCGGGCTATAGCTTGCGCCTAGTTGCGAACGGAATATCTCAAATAGCCGGTCATTCATGATCGAAACCACGACCTCCAACTGGCGGCTTTCGCGCACGCCGGCCATTCCGCCAGATGTTGGCCATGCAATAAATGCTGCGGCAGAAGCGGGATCGCCCCGATGGTTCAAAATCACCGGCCCTGCATTGGATGGTGGAAAGCTTTTGGCAGCGATAACCGCCTTGCTGGATTTAACCGACCGCTTTTTGAGCGCGCCAAAGGTCTCCAAGATCGCCGCCAAGGCTTCGTCTCGTTTGAAATCGCCAAACACCATCAGTTCAATTGGACCACTCGCCAGAATGGGTTCCCAGAACTTGCGGAAATTTTCAGGGTTTAACCGATTGAAATCTGCCGGATCGGGCGTCTTCCAACGTGGGTCTTTGCCGCGGATCAACCATTGCAGGTCGCGCTCCATCACTCCGCGTGGAGATGAAGAGTAGCTTTCATAGCCTATCAATCCCGCGGCCTTGCCGCGCAACACCGGTTGGGGATCCCAGCGAGGGAATGCGAGCTTTGCGGCCATGAGGTGCAGTTGGTCACGCAAATCTTGAGGTCGGGTGTCGGCAGTAATCTCAAACGCATCATCGTCGATGTCAAAATTCAGTCCCATCCGGCGGCCGGTTGTAATCCGGTCGAGGTCTTCCTGACCCAGATTGGCCACGCCGCTGGCCATAAGGGCAAGACCACCCGACCAGGCCAGAGTCTCCTGATCCGACGGCAATCCGCCAAATCCGGATCCAAAGCGGACATTGACCGATACCTTGTTCCGTTCCGCAGTATTGGACAAAAGTTGTACCCGGACGCCGTTGGAAAGCTCCAGCATTTCGACATCAAATCGGGCAATTTTGTTTGAAGATTTGACCTTGCCTTTGCGTCCGATGGTCCGGAGATCGGCGAAGGTCACACTGTTTTGCGCCATCCGCAGATCGCTGACTTCGACCGGCTTTGCGATTGCCTGAGCCAAGCGTTCGGTTCCGCCATCGACAGGCAACGGGCTAACCAAAAAGGCTTTGATCGCGCTGGCCGAAAACAGGGCTTGCGTGGCAGCAAGCAACCGCTCCGGTGTGACCAGCGGCTTCATTTCCTGAAACACTGTCAGCGCGGTTTGCGGGGTAGCCACCGTCTCGCGAATATCCACGGCGTTGACAATATCATCGGCCTGCTTGCGCGCTCCTTCTGTTGCGGAGCCTTCTACGCCAATGGCCAGCGCGGCTTCAAACTCGGCATATTCCCGGTCAATATCGGCCTGAGACGGCGGCGTCGCGAGAGCGTCGGCTATCGCCGAGCGGACATCGAGCAGGGCCGATTCCCAATCGGCACCCAGAGGAACGATGGAGACAAAGGTCCCGTCAACCGAACGGCTGACATCATTCTGACCAACATTGGCCTGCAGAAAGCTGCCGCCGTTGCGGGCCTTTGATTCCAGCCGCCGGTTTATCATTTGCAGTGCGAGAAGGTCGATCAGCAGCTGCTGGTTATAGGCAATGGTATCGTTCACTGGTCGCCACGGCCGCATATAGGCCATTGATACATATTGCGGCAGGGTCGGCTCCGTCACCACCGCAGCCGATGTGCTGTTCGGGTCGGGATCACCAAAATCAGGAATGATGCCAGCTGTACCTTCCCCTTTCCAGCTACTGAAATGCTTTTTGACCAGCTGTTCAAACACTTCTGGCTCACCGTCGCCAGCGATCACCACCACCATATTTTCAGGTCGATACCAGCGTTTATGAAATGCGGTAATGGCGGCGCTATTGGCGGCGTTCAAAGTCGCTTCCGTCCCGATCGGATCGCGCATAGCAAGTCGCTGACCAGCAAAAAACACGCGGCGATTGGCAATCGCGGCCCGGCTTTGCGGCCCTTCCCGTTCGCGCATTTCGGCCAATACCACGGGCCGTTCAGCGGCAATCGCCGCATCGGTCATACCTGGGTTTTGCATCATGCCGAACAGAATTTTTAAACTTTCGTCCAGGCTTTCGCGGCTGGCATTGGGCAGATCGAGCTTGTAAACCGTTTGTGTAGCGGTCGTTTCCGCGTTGCTGTCACTGCCAAAACTGGCGCCCAGCCGCTGCCAGATTCGCTTGGCCTCTCCGTCGGGTACATAGGTAGAGCCGC
>JBGSLY010000160.1:0-7125 GCA_041740435.1 Parasphingorhabdus sp. | reverse complement strand
ATGGCAAGCAGCGGCGGTGACGTTCCTGATGGCCTGTTGGTGGATGACACAGGCACTGCCGCTGACCGCAACCGCCTTGCTGCCCTTCGTCACCTTTCCGTTCATGGGAATAATGGGCGCAGAAGCGGTGGCGGGGGAATATTATTCGCCGATCCTGTTTCTGATTCTGGGCGGGGCGTTTGTCGCATTGGCCATAGAGCGTGTCGGATTGCACCGGCGGTTGGCACTGGCCATTACCGGACTTGCAGGGAAGACCGCATGGGGATTGCTGTTCGCGTTCATGGTCGCCACCGCGCTGCTCAGCATGATCATATCCAACACCTCGACCGCGCTGATTATGATGCCGATTGCCGCCGCTGTTCTGGCTGCAGGTGGTGTTAAAGAGGGAGAAACAGAGGGCTTTGCCGGGACGCTGATAATGGGCATTGCCTTTGCCGCGTCGATTGGCGGGCTCGGCACTTTGGTGGGTTCACCGACCAATGCAATCGCCGCCGGTTTACTCAACAAGACATTGGGCATGAAGATTGATTTCATCACCTGGCTGGCCTTTGGCCTGCCGATTGTCGTGATCAGCATTCCTGTATGCGCGGCCATTCTGTTGTACGTTCAAAAGGTTGACCGCCACAGTTTTGATGGCAGCGCAGCCCGCGTCGCGATTGGCAAGGCGGGCGCTTGGCGGATCGAGGAAAAGCGGCTGGTGCCGGTGGTGGCGCTGGTGGTTGCGGGCTGGGTGCTGCTGCCCGTATTACAGGGCTATCTGCCAAAGGGCGCGCTGACCGACGGCAGTATCGCGGTGCTGGGCGGGTTGCTGTTGTTCGTTCTACCCGATGGCACGGGCCGCCCGCTGCTGACTTGGAAAGAGGCGGAGCGTGCGCCATGGGGGGTGATCCTGATGTTCGGCGGCGGCCTAGCGCTGGCGGCGGGGATTATCGAATCGGGTCTGTCTGACTGGCTGGGCGGGGCGCTGGAGCCGCTGCGCGCGGTGCCCGTCTGGGTGATCGCGGTGGCATTGGTCGGACTGGTCATATTGGTCACCGAATTTGCCTCCAACGTCGCGACGGCCAGCGGCGTAATGCCAGTGGTGGCTAGCTTGATACTGGCAACCGGCGTTGATCCGGTGCTGCTGGCACTTCCCGCCGCGATGGCGGCCAGCTGGGGCTTCATGCTGCCATCGGGCACCGGACCGAATGCGATTGCCTGGGCGACCGATCATATTGCCCTGCCGCGCATGCTAAAAGCCGGGTTCCTGCTCGATCTGGCGGGGATTCCGATCATCATCGGTGCGATCTGGATGGTTTCAATTGTAATTAAATAGCTGCATCATTATGGACCTTTCTGAGCGGAGCGGCGGGCGCCGGACAGGGAGCAAATGTGATGAGCGATGATAAAAATTCTAGCCTAGGTGAAGTCCTGGGCGTGGTGACACAGCGGCGCAAGCCGAAGCAGGACATCTTGTCGCTGGGCGGACGCAAGCTGAAACCCGCGACGCTGATGATGAGCCACGGCTTTGATCCGGCATTGTCTGAAGGCGCGATCAAACCACCGATTTTCCTGACCTCGACCTTTGCCTTTGAAAGCGCGGCGGCGGGCAAGCGGCATTTTGAAGGCGTGACCGGCAAGCGTCCCGGCGGCGCGGAAGGGCTGGTCTATTCCCGTTTCAACGGCCCCAATCAGGAGATATTGGAGGACCGGCTGGGTGTTTGGGAAGAGGCAGAGGACGGACTGGTGTTTTCCAGCGGTATGTCGGCCATCGCCACCCTGTTGCTGGCGCTGGTGTCGCAGGGCGATGTCGTGGTACACAGCGGGCCGCTCTATGCCGCGACCGAAACCTTGATCAACAAGGTGCTGGCGCGCTTTGGCATTACCTTTCTCGACTTTCCGGCCGGCGCCAATCCCGGCGAGGTTGCGGTGATGCTGGAACGCGCAAAGCAGCAGGCGGCGGAAAATGGCGGCAAGGTGGCGATGATCTATCTGGAAAGCCCCGCCAATCCGACCAATGCGCTGGTGGATGTCGAGGGGGTTGCGGCGGCCAAGCGGCAGGTGTTTGGCGCGGGAGAAGACGCCCCGCCGATAGCTATCGACAACACTTTTCTGGGGCCGGTCTGGCAACAACCGCTACGCCACGGCGCGGATCTGGTGATTTACAGCCTGACCAAATATGCCGGCGGGCACAGCGATCTGGTCGCCGGCGGAGTATTGGGGGCCAAGCGTTATGTCGATCCGATTCGTGCCATGCGCAATACCATCGGCACGATTTGCGACCCCAATACCGCGTGGATGCTGACCCGCAGTCTGGAGACGCTGGAACTGCGCATGACCCGGGCCAATGACAATGCCCGCGCGGTGTGCGAATATCTGAAAGCGCACCCCAAGGTCACCGGCCTTGGTTACCTCGGCATGATCGAGGACGCATCGCAGCAGGATATTTATGATCGGCACTGCACCGGCGCAGGATCGACTTTTTCGGTGTTCATCGACGGTGGAGAAGCGGAATGTTTCCTCTTTCTCGATGCGCTGAAAATCGCCAAGCTGGCGGTCAGTCTGGGCGGCACCGAGACATTGGCCAGCCATCCCGCCTCTATGACCCATTTGTCAGTATCCGATGAACGCAAAGCGATGCTGGGCATCACCGATAATTTGGTGCGGATTTCGGTGGGCATCGAGGACTCAGAAGACCTGATCGCCGACTTTGAACAGGCGCTGGCGGCGGTATAAAGGTTTCTTCCTAAACTACGCTGACTGTTTCCGTTCGTGTCGAGCGCAGTCGAGACACCTTGCCTTCAAAATCGGGGTGAAGGCATCTCGACTTCGCTCGATGCGAACGGAAATTCCCACTGCTATCCAATATCCCCTCGCAATTTGCTTGTATCGCGCGGCGAATGCGGCAACATGAATTATGGCTACGGTTCCGGCGGATTACCTTGTTGCGGACGATGCGGATGGGCAGTCGGTCCTCCACCTGACGGGCAATTACACCATTGCCGGTGTCGGATCGGTGCCCGAGCAATTGCGGGATTTATCCGGAGCCATTGCGAAAATTGATCTGGCGCAGATGGGCCGAATGGATACCGTCGGCGCGTGGTTGGTGCACCGTACCGCCGTGCAATTGGGGAGCAGAGATTGTCGGCGGTGATGCGCGGACGATACGCCTGATCGCCACGGTTGGCGGTGCCGATGTCGCCGAACAGACCCGCCCGCACCCCCCCAATCCAGTTGTCCGCGTCGTCGCGGAGGTCGGCGAAGCGGTATCGGTGGCCTTGAGCACCTTGGTCGGCCTGATTGCCTTTACCGGCGCGGTGGTGGCCGGTTTCTGGTCACTGCTGCGCAGCCCGCGCAGGATTCGCTGGAACGCGGTCATTCAGCGGTTTGATGTGGTTGGCGTTCGGGCGCTCGGCATCATTGGCTTGATGAGTTTTCTGATCGGTTTGGTCATTGCCCAACAGGGTGCGGTGCAATTGCGGCAGTTTGGCGCGGAGGTCTATACCGTCAATCTGGTCGGACGGCTGACTTTGCGCGAACTGGGCGTGCTGATGACCGCGATCATGGTGGCGGGGCGTTCTGGTTCGGCCTTTGCGGCGCAATTGGGCACGATGAAGCTGACCGAAGAAATCGATGCGATGAAGACCATTGGCGTGTCCCCGATTGAGGCGCTGGTGCTGCCGCGCCTACTCGCCGCGGTTATAATGCTCCCTCTGCTGGGATTTTATGCCTCTATCGTTGCGATCATCGGCGGCGGCATGCTGAGTTGGGCAGAGCTGGGCATCCCGCCCGCAACGTTTTTCGCGCGCATCCGCGAAGTGGTCCCCTTGACCGACGTTTATGTCGGATTGATCAAGGCCCCGGTGTTTGGCGCGATTATCGCGCTGACCGGCTGTTTTCAGGGGATGCAGGTCGAAGGCAATGCCGAACAGGTCGGCATGCGGACCACGGCGGCGGTAGTGCAGGCGATTTTCTTGGTGATCGTGCTCGATGCGTTTTTTGCCGTGTTCTTCACTTGGATCGGCTGGGTATGAGCGATATGGAGCATATCATCACCGTGCGCGGTCTGAAAAACCAGTTTGGTAGTCAGGTGGTCCACGATGATCTCAATCTGGATGTCCGGCGCGGCGAGATTCTGGGGGTGGTCGGCGGTTCTGGCACCGGCAAATCGGTGCTGATGCGCTCGATCATCGGGTTGCAGCCACCTACCCAAGGGCAAATTTCGGTGCTCGGCGAACAAATTCTGGATCGCAGTGCAGAGGAAACCTTTAACATTCGCCGCCGCTGGGGCGTGCTGTTTCAGGGCGGAGCACTGTTCTCGACCTTGACCGTGGCGGAAAATGTTCAGGTTCCGATCCGCGAATTTTTCCCGCATCTGGCCAAAGATTTTCTCGACGAAATCGCGTTGTACAAGGTCGCTTTGTCGGGGCTGCCGCCCTCGGCGGCGGCGAAATATCCCTCGGAACTATCCGGCGGGATGAAAAAGCGCGCTGGCCTTGCCCGCGCATTGGCGCTCGACCCGGAACTGTTGTTTCTCGATGAACCGACCGCCGGACTGGATCCGATTGGCGCGGCGGCGTTTGACAGTCTGACCCGCGAATTGCAGCAAACCCTGGGCCTGACGGTTTTTCTCATCACCCACGACCTCGATACCCTGCACGCCATTTGTGACCGGGTGGCGGTGCTAGCGGACCGACAGGTTATTGCCATTGGCACGATAGAGGAACTGCTACAAACCGATCACCCGTGGATCCAGGAATATTTCAACGGACCGCGCGGGCGTGTGGCGGGCCGGGCGGCGAAAGCATGAAACGAGGCTTGCCCTTATTCGGCCCGAGCGCCATAACCGCTTGGCGATGCACAGAAGGATAGAATGGAAACCCGCTCCAATCATATTTTAGTCGGCTCGGTCACGCTGCTGTTGCTGCTCGCTCTGGCGGCGTTTTTCGTTTGGCTGGTGCGTTTTGGTGATGGCGAAAAGCGGGAGTATGATATTTTCTTCAAGCAATCGGTGGGCGGATTGGCGACGGGGTCCGAGGTGAATTTCGCTGGCATCCCGTCGGGTCAGGTGAAAAAAATAGAGCTTTGGAAGGCCGATCCCGATTTTGTGCGGGTGCGCATCGCGATCCGCGCCGATACGCCGATTTTGCAGGGGACAACGGCGACGATCAGCAGCATCAGCTTTACCTCCCCGCCGCAAGTCCAACTGGACGGGGCCAAGAAAAACGCACCGCCGATTGAGGAACTGGGTCCCGCCGGGGTTCCGGTCATTCCGACCAAACCGGGGGCGTTGGGCGAATTGCTGAGCAGCGCGCCGGTACTCTTGGAGCGGTTGTCGACACTGACCGAGCGGCTGACCAACGTCCTGTCCGATGAGAATCAGGGTTCAATCAGCGGCATTTTGCGCAACACCGATAAACTGACCGGCAATCTGGCGGCGCAGGGGCCGGAACTTGCCGCGTTGATGCAGGATTCGCGGCGCGCGGTGGCGAATGCGGCGCTGACCGCGGACAAGCTGTCGGCCTTGGCCGATAATGCCAATGGCTTTTTGAATGCCAACGGTGAACCCTTGGCAAAAGACCTTAGCAAGACCCTCAAATCCGCGCAGAACAGCCTGAGCCAGCTCGACAGCGCGCTGCAAGAGGCCCGTCCCGGCATCCAGCGGTTTTCGACCAAGACCCTGCCCGAGGTGGACCAATTGGTGACCGATATGCAGTCTCTGTCCCGCAGCATGGGATCGGTCGCCGAACGGCTCGACGAAGGCGGCGCCGGGGCGCTGGTTTCCGCCCCCAAATTACCCGATTATAAACCGCGAGGGAAATGACGCCCATGACCGCATTACGCCGTTTCACTCGCTGGACTATAGCTGTTTCCTCGGCCTTGTTGCTCGCTGGTTGCGTCAGCCTTGGCGGCGGAAAGCCGCCGGAATTTCTGCTAACCCTAACCCCGGACGCAACCGTCGCGGGCGGACAGGTCAAGAGCGGGGCGATGGAATCCGGGCTTGTCGTCGATCTGCCGGTCGCGTCAAAAGAAGTCGATCAATTGCGGATTCCGGTGCGGATGAGCGACAGTCAGGTCGCCTATCTGACCGAGGCCTATTGGATCGAAAAACCGACCCGCTTGTTCCAATCGCTGGTCGCCGAAACCGTGGCGGCGAAGACCGGACGATTGGTGCTCGATGGCCGCATTGCCGGCAATCAGACAGCGCAAAGGCTGGAGGGCGAACTGCGCCAGTTTGGCGTCGATGCGGCGGCGATGGAGGTGGTGATTGTCTATGACGCAGTCCTGCTGAAAGACGGCGCACCGCTACAAAAACGCCGCTTCGAAGTGCGCCGCAATGTGGGGGCGATCGAGGCTGGACCAGTCGGCGCTGCCCTTAACACCGCCGCCAATATGCTGGCGGGACAGGTTGCGGATTGGGTTGGGCCGGGTTGAGGCTGCAGCAGGTCTATCGCTAGAAGCCAGATTTCTGCGCTATAGCGATTTGCAATCAGCTGGGATTAGCTGACGACTCGAAAATCCTGGAAAACAAGGAATCTAGAGCGGTGATCTGTTTCAACCAGATCGAAAGCTGCCTTTATGTGGACTTCGATCTGGTTGAAGTGGAGCGGTTCGTATTTGCAAGCGCAACAAGGAAAAGACGGCCAATTGTTTGGCATTCGGGCCCGCCCCCAACCCTATTCCGCCAACACAATCGCGCCCATCCATGCGTCGATGGCTCCGGCGGTTTTTTCGGGGACTTCTTCCATCGGCAGATGCCCGGCATCGTTAAAGCTGATCAGCCTCGCTCCCGGAATGGCCTTTTCGAAGGCTTTGGCATGTGTCAGCGGAAAAACCGGGTCTTTTGCCCCCCACAGCAGCAGAGTCGGCACCCGGATCATGCCGATTTTGTTCCATGCGCGCGGCTCGCGGTCAGATCCAGCGGAGATCACCGTGGCTTTGCGGTTGCCCGGAAAGCGCAGCATTTCCCAATAGCGGATCACCACCGCATCCGTCAGGCGGCTGTCTACTGCATAGTTTTCTTCGAGCGATTTGCGCACCAATATCTTTGGGGTGATTTGCGGCAACAGCGTCTGGCCAATCCAGGTCCGCACCAATCGCGCGCCCAGATACGGCTTGCCTTCGCCCACCCCTTGCGCACCCGCC
>JBGSLY010000159.1:0-10378 GCA_041740435.1 Parasphingorhabdus sp. | reverse complement strand
TGATGGCAGCTGTCACTTCCGCCGGAGTGATGGTCTGGTCCCCATGTCGTTCTTATATGTAACGCGCCGTAAAAATTGGTTTGCGGCCATGGTTAATGAAAATTCACCATTGGCCTGATCAAGCGATCAGAATTTCGCGATTGCTGGCATGGCGGTGACGACGAACATCGTGACGTTGGTGGCCACAATGACGAGGGGCAAGTGCATCTTCATCGGTTAGGTTCTTTCTCCGATTTTCGCCAAATTACCCGTGGAACGCCATCAAGCGTTTACCGAAACTGGTTATCCATTCGTTAACCCCGAAACCGACAATGTCATGCCTGTGTCATAAAGCTTTTGCGCCTAACCCCATCGCCCGCTATCGGCTTTTGCTATGGAGCAAGCCGCGATCCGCATCGATCATTTGTGCAAAACCTATGCGGGCGGCAAACAGGCGCTGGACGATGTCAGTTTTGACGTGCCGCGCGGATCGATCTTCGGCCTGCTTGGCCCCAATGGTGCGGGCAAATCGACGTTGATCAACATATTGGCCGGGATGGTCAACAAGACCAGCGGTTCGGCGACCATCTGGGGCTTCGACATTGATCGCAACCCCCGCAATGCCAAGGCGTCAATTGGTATCGTGCCGCAGGAGATTGTGTTCGATGCGTTCTTTACGCCAGCCGAAACACTGGAGCTGATCGCCGGTCTCTATGGCATTCCCAAGGCCAAGCGGCGGACGATGGAACTCCTCCGCGCGGTGCGGCTGGAGGACAAGGCGCACGCCTATTCGCGCACCCTGTCGGGCGGGATGAAGCGCCGATTGCTGGTTGCCAAGGCGATGGTGCATTCGCCGCCGGTGCTGGTGCTCGATGAACCGACCGCCGGAGTCGATATCGAATTGCGGCAGCAGCTTTGGGACTATGTGCAGGAACTCAACCGTGCCGGGGTGACCGTGGTGCTGACCACCCATTATCTGGAGGAAGCCGAGCAGCTGTGCGACCGCATCGCGATTATCAATCACGGACGGCTGATCGCCAACAAGCCGACGGCGGAGCTGATCAGCATGGCGCGGGAAAAAGTGGTAGCGGTGACGCTGGACCGTGACATCACCGAATTGCCCGCGCATCCAGCCTTTGAAAAGGTGGAAAAGGAAGGCGACCGCGCGCTCGCCATCACCTATAACATGGACCGGGCCAACGCAGGCGATGTGCTGAGCGCAGTCCAAGCCATGGGGCTGGGCATTATCGACGTGTCGACGCGCGAGGCCGATCTGGAGGATGTGTTTCTCAATCTGACCCGGGCACCGGCGTGAATCAGTCAAGCGATAACCCCGATGTCATCATCATCGGCTCCGGCGCGGCGGGGTTGACGGCGGCGATTTCGCTGGCCGAGAAATACCGCGTGCTGGTGCTGGCCAAGGGGTCCTTGAACGAAGGATCAACCGCTTGGGCGCAGGGCGGCATCGCCGCTGTGCTGGATGCTGGCGATACTTTTGACAACCATATAGACGATACGATGGTCGCGGGCGCCGGGCTGAACCGGCGCGAAACCGTGGAGTTTGTCGTCGAAAATGCGCCGCTGGCTATAGAGCGCCTGGTGGAGATGGGGGTCCCGTTCAACAAAGAGGCCGACGCGCTGCATTTGACCCGAGAGGGCGGCCATTCGCACCGGCGGATTGTTCATGTCGATGACGCGACCGGCTGGGCCGTGCAAGAGGCGCTGCTGCGCACGGCGCAGGCCAATCCCAACATCACCCTGCGCCCGCATATGGTTGCCATCGACCTGATCGCCGACCGGCACGCGGTCCATCCCGATGGCTCGCGCCATATCTGGGGCGTCTATGCGCTCGACAGCAAGTCGGGGCGGGTGGAGGCGTTTACCGCGCGCGCCACCATCATCGCCAGCGGCGGGGCGGGGCGAACCTATCTGTTTTCCACCGCGCCGCGCGGGGCGACCGGTGACGGTATCGCGATGGCTTGGCGTGCGGGGGCGCGGGTCTCCAACATGGAGATGATGCAGTTCCACCCGACCTGCCTCTATAATCTAGAGGTCAAGAATTTCCTGATTACCGAGGCAGTGCGCGGGGAGGGCGGGCTTCTCAAGCTGCCAACAACGGGCGAGCGGTTCATGCCGCGCTTTGACCCGCGCGAAGAACTGGCCCCGCGCGACATTGTGGCGCGCGCCAATGACCATGAAATCAAGCGGCTGGGCCTCGATTATGTCGATCTCGACATTTCGCATCGCGGGCCGGAATTTGTGAAGCACCATTTCCCCAATATCTACGAAAAGCTGATGGGGCTGGGCATTGATATGACGATCGAGCCGATTCCGGTAGTTCCGGCGCAGCATTACACCTGCGGCGGTATCCTGATCGATCTAAATGGCCGCACCGACCTGCCCGGACTCTATGCGGCGGGGGAGGCGAGCGAAAGCGGCTTGCACGGCGCGAACCGGCTGGCGTCGAACTCGCTGCTCGAATGCTTTGTCTTTGGCGAAGCGGCGGCCCGCGATATTATGGCAAATTGGGACAGCTTGCCCCCGCCCCCACCGATCCGCGCCTGGGACGAAAGCCGAGTGACCGACAGCGACGAAGAGGTGATCATCAAGCAAAACTGGACCGAAATCCGCCGCTTCATGTGGAACTATGTCGGTATCGTCCGCACCACCAAACGGCTGGAGCGCGCCCAGCACCGGATCGAATTGCTCCGTGAGGAAATCGAGGAATATTACGGCCATTTCCGCGTGACCCAGGACCTGATCGAACTGCGCAACCTGTTGGAGGTCGCCGGGATCATCGTCCAATCCGCGCTGCTAAGAAAAGAAAGCCGGGGGCTTCACTATACGCTCGACTATCCAGATTTGTTGCCCGAAGCAAAAGACACGGTCATTGCTATTGGCGGCTGACGTTTTTACACCGAATGTCGCCATTTCACCCCTATCCTGCAAAAAGCTTGCCAAGTCTGGCGTGACTGGGGCAATCTATTAACCAAAGTGCAAGATCGGCTGCCCCAAAAGGCAGTCCCACGATAGAGAAAATTATGAACGACACGTCTACCCTCTCGCGGCCCAGTGCAGCAGCTCAGCAACCTTCGACGACCGGCGACGGTCTCGCCGTCGTGTCCATCGCCAAAAGCTATGACCGGCGCGCCGTGCTGCTTGATGTGTCGCTGTCGGTGGCAAAGGGGGAAGTGGTGGGCCTGCTCGGCCCCAATGGCGCGGGCAAGACGACGTGTTTTTATTCGATCATGGGTCTGGTCAAGCCCGACTCAGGCCGGATCATGCTCGATGGCGAAGATATTACCGCGCTGCCGATGTACCGACGGGCGATTTTGGGACTGGGGTATTTGCCTCAGGAAACCTCTATTTTTCGTGGCCTTACGGTTGAGCAGAATATTCTTGCGGTGCTCGAAATGGTCGAACCCAATCGCGAAGCGCGCATGGCGCAGCTGGAGGTGCTGCTCGACGAGTTCGGCCTAACCCGTTTGCGCGATTCGGCGGCCATGGCTTTGTCCGGCGGGGAACGGCGGCGGTGCGAGATCGCCCGGGCGCTGGCGGCGAGTCCGTCGATCATCCTGCTCGATGAACCCTTTGCCGGGATCGACCCGATTTCGATTTCCGATATCCGCAGTTTGGTTTGTCAGCTTAAGGATCGAGGGATTGGCGTGCTAATCACCGACCATAACGTCCGCGAAACGCTCGATATCGTGGACCGGGCCTGCATTATCTATGACGGACAGGTGCTGTTTGCGGGCAGCCCGCAAGCGCTGGTTGCCGATGAAAATGTCCGGCGGCTGTATCTGGGCGAAGGGTTCTCGCTATGACCGCCTGTTCATTGGCACCCAATCAGGGCGGCCCCGCTTAGCGTCAATGGCCCTGTCCCCCCGCCTCGACCTGCGGCAAAGCCAATCGCTGGTCATGACCCCGCAACTGCAACAGGCAATCCGCCTGCTTGCGCTCTCCAATCTGGAGCTGGAGAGCTATATTGCCGAGGAGATAGAGCGCAATCCGTTGCTCGATAGCGGCGAAGATCGTTCCGACGGCGACGGCGAACCGTCCCCCAGTGATGCTGACAGCAGCGACAACGGCAGCGATTATGAGGACCTCGTGCAGTCCGAATTTGCCGGTGCCGAGGCCGCGCTCGACATGGAAGCCCCCGATGACCAGTTCGCCAGCAGCGATGCAGCGCTGTCACAGGCCGGAACCGATGGCGCGCTTGGCCTCAACCATATCGAGGGGGGCGGCAGCGGTTCGGTGGATGGCCCGGACTTTGACAATATGCTGTCGGCGGAGCAAACCTTGCCGCAATATTTGCTCGAACAGGCGGGGGCACAATTGGCCGGGCAGGAGCTGTTTATCGCCAGCCATATTATAGACCAGATCGACGAATGCGGCTATTTTCGCGGTGATGTGCTGGAAACCGCGCACCGTTTGGGCGTCGCAAAGGACATGGTCGAGCAGGTACTGTCGGTCATCCAAAGCTTCGATCCGGTCGGTGTCGGCGCACGCAATCTGGCCGAGTGTCTGGCGATCCAGGCGCGCGATGCCGACCGCTATGACCCGGCGATGGCCCGGTTAATCGGCAATCTCGACCTGCTCGCGCGCGGGGCATTGGCGCAGCTCAAACGGATTTGCGGGGTCGATGACGAAGACCTGATGGACATGATTGCTGAACTTCGCGCCTATGACCCCAAGCCGGGGTGCAAGATCGGCGGCGGGGTGATCGAAACCGTGACTCCGGACTTATTCGTCACCGAAAAATCAGGCAAATGGCTAATCGAAATCAACAGCGCGACGCTACCCAAAGTGCTGGTCAACCGCAGCTATTATGCCGAACTGAAAAGCGGGGCGCAGGACAAGGCGGCCAAGGAATGGCTGGGTGACGCGCTCGCCGATGCCAACTGGCTGGTCAAGGCGCTCGACCAGCGGCAGCGCACGATCATCAAGACCGCGACCGAAATCGTCAAGCAGCAAGAAAATTTCTTTCGCCATGGCGTCGCCTATCTGCGCCCGCTCACGCTCAAAACCGTGGCCGATGCGATAGAGATGCACGAATCAACGGTCAGCCGGGTGACGTCGAACAAATATCTCAGCTGTTCACGCGGCATGTTCGAGCTCAAATATTTCTTCACCAGCGGCATTCAGGCGACCGACGGCGGCGATGCGGTTTCCGCCGAAGCGGTCAAGGCGCAGATCAAGGCGCTGATCGACGCCGAAGACGCAAAGAAAATCCTGTCCGACGATACATTGGTCGAATTACTCCGCGAAAAAGGCTTCGACATCGCCCGCCGCACCGTCGCCAAATATCGCGAGGCAATGGGCCTAGGCAGCTCCGTGCAAAGACGGCGGCAAAAGGCAATTTCCGGACAGGCGGTTTAATCTGCCGTCTGATCTCGCGCTAATTCCGTTTCGGCACGGTGAAAGTGCCCGATACCCGGCCGCCCGTGTCAGTCGGGGAGTCAACCGAGCCGCCTGATGACCGCCCGTCGACTGTGGAGCGGCCCGATGCCAGATCGACGATAATCCGCCCGCCCGACAACCGGTTGCCGCCGCCTTGGGTGAGGGTGACATTGCCAATCATGGTAATCAGCCGCCGGTCGAGATCGTAAATCGCGACATCGCCGACCGCCGTATCGCCGTCCTTGCGTACGGTGACACCGCCCGATGCGTCGATCCGGTCCACCTCTATGCCGCCCGAACTGGTATAGGCGACGGTCATCCGGTCGGCGTTCAGCACCAGCCCCGCCTGTTCGACGCGCACCGAACCGGACAAAACGACACGGTCGGCGCGGTCTTGCAATTCGATCCGGCCCGCGTCGAAATTGACCGGCGCGTTGCTGTTGTGATTGCCAAAAACCTGAGCCGGGGCGGGCGCGGCCCAGAGCATCACCGCCGCCGCAGTGCCAATCGTCAATCCCGAGAGGGAGCCAAGAAAATAGCGGTTCATCTATCTCGCCCTTAGTGCATTTTGCTCGATACGCAATCGCGCATTGCCCTGCAGGGCGACGGTCCGTGCATTCATATCGACCCGCAGACTGTCGGCGCGAAATGTCCCCAGATTGGTACGGCCCTCCACCGGTGCCGCGCTGGACATGGTTCGCGCTTTAAGATCGACATTCACGTCATTGGTGGTCAGCCGGTATCCGCCTGCTGAGTCCAGCTGGATCGATCCGTTGATTTTGATTTGCTCCGAATCCATGTCATATTGACCCGCGCCGGCGCGCAATTGGGCGGGGCCATCGGACAATAATATCCGGGCCGACAGGTCCTCCAGTTCGACCACCGGGACCTTGGAACTTTTCTGCACCGCCGATGCCGCACGGAGGGAAAAGGGGCGGCCCTTGCTGTCCTCCCCCCGATAGACCGCTTCGCGCACGCGCAGCCGCTCTTTCGCCACATCGACCGAATTCTTGTCGAGCACAAAGCTCAGATCGCCGCGAATGGTGAACGGAGCAAGCGCCAGCAGCGCAAACAGCACCCCGACCCCGGCGGGCAGCACGATACGCGACACGCCGATAATCCGGTCGAGCCGTCCATGCGGCGCGGCAAACACCTGACGGCGGCTGCGCTGAATATCGGCCGATTGCGACATGCTATGGGTTTCCGGAGGAGACGATGACAGTTTGCTGATTAGACATGCGCAAAAATATCCGTTTCCGGCCAGCCCGCCAGATCGAGCATGGCCCGGTGCGGCAGAAAGTCAAAACAAGCCTGGGCCAAGGCGGTGCGTTTTTCACGCGCCAACCGGACATCCAGCTCTGCCATCAGCCGGTGGAGATAGCGGACATCGCTGGCGGCATATTCGCGCTGCGCCTCGTTCAGGTCCGGTCCGCCCCAATCGCTCGATTGCTGCTGTTTGGAAATATCCTGCCCCAAAATTTCGCGGACCAGCTCTTTTAGGCCGTGCCGGTCAGTGTAGGTGCGGATCAACCGCGATGCGATTTTGGTGCAATAGACGGGCGCTGCGGTTACCCCCAGATAATGCTGGATCGCCGCCAGATCGAACCGGGCAAAGTGATACAATTTCAGCCGGTCGGGATCGGCCAATATCGCTTTTAGCACCGGAGCTGCATAGTCACTATCCGGGCCAAATCGCACCAGATGCTCGTCCCCGCGCCCGTCGGATATTTGCAGCAGGCAAAGCCGGTCGCGCGGCGTCAAAAGCCCCATGGTTTCGGTGTCCACCGCTACTGGTCCGGGGCCCATAACACCTTCGGGCAAATCTTCTTCGTGGAAAAATACGCCCATAACCTGGTGCCGCTCCTGACTAGAATTTTGCGCCCTTCTACGCCAATTGCCCATGCAATCAAGGGTTGGTGTGGGACAGGCGCTTGACGGCCCAATCGGCGGCTTCGGCAACCACCGGGTCGGCGGCGGACTGGTGCAGGGCAACGGCGGATAACAGTCCCGCATCTCCGCTATTCCCCGCCGCAATCAAGCAGTTGCGGATGAAGCGGTCGCGGCCAATCCGCTTGATCGGAGAGCCGGAAAACAGTGAGCGAAACGCAGCATCGTCGAGTTCCAGCAGCTCTGCGAGACGCGGCGCGGCCAGTTCTGCACGCGGCAGAAACGCCGCATGAGCGGCGGCTGCGCTCGCAAATTTGTTCCACGGACACGCCGCCAGACAATCGTCGCAGCCGTAAATGCGGTTGCCGATTGCTCCGCGAAACTCCTCCGGGATCGTACCCTTGTGCTCGATGGTCAGATAGGAAATGCAGCGCCGCGCATCGAGCCGATAGGGGGCGGGAAAGGCATCGGTCGGACAGGCGGTGTGACAGGCGCTGCAACTGCCGCAGCGGTCCCCAATTTCAGTATTGGCGGGCAATTCCAGCGTCGTGTAGATTGCGCCAAGGAACAGCCAGCTGCCATGATCCCGGCTGACCAGATTGCTGTGCTTGCCCTGCCAGCCCAGACCGGCGGCCTCAGCCAGCGGCTTTTCCATCACCGGCGCGGTATCGACGAATACCTTGACGCTTATGTCATCGCCCTGTTCGACCAGCCAGCGAGCGACTCGCTTCAGTGCTTTCTTGACCGTATCATGATAGTCGCGTCCTTGCGCATAGACCGAAATTCGGCCCTTATCCGGGTGCTGATCGAGCCAGACCGGGTCACTGGCAGGCGCATAGCTCATCCCCAGCATGATCACCGAGCGGACTTCGGGCCACAGTGTTTGCGGGTCGGACCGCTGTTCGCTGCGCTGCTCCATCCACAGCATATCGCCGTGGCATCCTTCGGCCAGCCATTGCTGCAATCGCTGCGGCAGCGCTTTTGACAAGGCGGCAGGGGCAATGCCAAAAGCGACAAAACCCTCCGCCAACGCCTTTTCCTTCAGCGATTGAACCAATGTTAACTTGTGCGCGTCAATGGGATTATCCATGGGTTTAGCATAGCCCAGTGAGGAAGCAGGACCAACATGAATGCAATGCCCCAAAATATCGAAAAGGTGCGTATTGAACCGGAATTCGCGATCGAGGCGAGCGGACTTGTCAAACGCTTTGGCAAGGCGACGGCGGTGGACGGCATCGATCTGGCGATCCGCAAGGGCAGCATTTTCGGCATATTGGGCCCCAATGGCGCGGGCAAGACCACTTTGTTGCGCACCTTGCTTGGTATCATCGATCCCGATGAAGGCACGCGCTCTCTGCTGGGTTCTTCCAAACCGCTAAGCCAGGCGCACCGGGTTGGCTATCTTCCCGAAGAGCGCGGGCTGTATCAGTCGATGAAAGCGTTTGAGACTATCGCGTTCATGGGCGCACTGCGCGGACTGCCGCTGGCCGAAGGGCGGCGGCGCGGGCGGGAGATGCTGAACGATTATGGCTTGGGCCATGCCGCCGATAAGCAGATCCGCCATTTGTCGAAGGGCATGGCGCAGACGGTGCAGATTCTCGGCACCATTGTGCACAAGCCGGAACTGATTATCTTTGACGAACCGTTTTCCGGACTGGATGCGCTCAACCAAGGCAAGCTGGAGCGGATGATCCGGGCGCAGGCCGACAGCGGCACCACGGTTATCTTCTCGACTCACGTTATTTCGCACGCCGAACGCTTGTGTGAAGATATTGCGATTGTCGCCAATGGCAAGATCCCGTTTCTGGGCAAGGTTTCGACCGCGCGCGACCGGTTGCGCCCGCAGGTGCATCTGGAGACCCGCAATCTGGACGGACCATGGCGCGCCGCCTTGCCGCCGGAGTGCACGCCGCAGGGGCATTTCTGGCACTTCACCCTGCCGGAAAGCGGGGTTGAGCCACTGCTGAAGGCGTTGATCGAAGGGGACGCGGGCATCCAGTCGCTGTCGATCGAACGGCCCGGCCTGCACGATGCCTTTGTCGCCATTGCCGGCGAGGCGGTGGCGAGAGCGATGCAGCAGACGCAAGAGCAAGATCAGGAGATGGCGGCATGAGACAGACAATAGCCTCCGCGATGGTCATTGCCCGACGCGATTTCACAGCGATTATTTTTTCCAAGGCGTTCTTTTTCTTCCTGCTCGGCCCCTTGTTTCCGGTCGGCATCGGGGTGATGGCGGGCGGGCTGGGCCAACAGGTGCGCAGCGATATGGACCGGCCAGTGATCGGCACGGTGCTGAGCGAGGATGAGCTGGAGAAGCTGGATGTCGCTCGGGTCGCTCTGTCAAGAAATCTCGGCAACAACGCCTTTCCGGAACTGGTCGCGGTCGAAACTGAGGATGCTGATGTGCCGCCGATGGAATTGCTCAAACAGTCGGATCAGTCCTTTACCCTGATCATGACCGGATCGTTGGAAAAGCCGCTGCTCACCGGTTCGAAGGCCGATGTTGACAAATGGACCGGCAAAATCGCCCTGCTCACCGCCACGGCGCTATCCTCACCCGCGCCTGTGACCATGGAGCGGCAGGATGTCGCCTCCAGCGCCAGCGCCGAGAAACGCAGCCGGCTACTGACCGCACAGGCGGGGCAGGTGATATTAATCCTGCTCACCATGATTTTGGCGGGGATGGTGCTGTCCAATCTGGTCGAGGAAAAGGCCAACAAGATCATCGAAATTCTGGCCGCTGCGATCCCCATGGACGCCATTTTTCTGGGCAAGCTTTTCGCGATGCTCGCGATGGCGTGGGTCGGGATTGCCTTTTGGGCGGTTCTGGGTCTGATCATCTTCTTCGCGGCCAGCGCCGGTATGCCCAGCCTGCCGCCGCCTGCGGTCGGATGGCCCGCGTTTATCGCGCTGCTGATGATCTATTTCTCGATGGCTTATCTGCTGATCGGTTCGCTGTTTCTGGGCATTGGCGCGATGGCATCAACGGTGCGTGAGGTGCAGACGCTCAGCATGCCGGTCACTATGGGCCAGCTATTGGTGTTCTTCCTCGCCACCTATGCGGTGACCAAATTGGGTGAGCCGATCGAATGGGCGGCGGTGCTGTTTCCGT